>VXPR01000117.1:0-12830 GCA_009839405.1 Gammaproteobacteria bacterium | reverse complement strand
GTCGTCGATGTACTCCGCCCGGACCACGTCGTAGATCGGGTCCGTGTCGTCGATGTACTCCGCCCGGACCACGTCGTAGATCGGGTCCGTGTCGTCGATGTACTCCGCCCGGACCACGTCGTAGATCGGGTCCGTGTCGTTCAGCGGATCGGTGGCGTTGTCGACGTAGTTGGCGACGCCGGCGTTCTCCGTTTCGGCCAGATCCTCCGCAGCGGTCAGATCCTCCGCAGCGGTCAGATCACCCGCAGCGGTCGCCTGAGTGCCGGCGGGCGGCTGAGCGGCTTGCTGCGCCTCGTTGTACCACCTCTTGGCCTCCCACGGATCCTCGTAGATGCCGTCGCTGGTGGACGAGGGCAAGCCCTGGTTGCCCTGCGGCGCCTCGGTGACCGATTCGAAGACTCCCGTGTTCGACTGCGTCGGCTGCACCGTGGACGCGGATTGACTGGCCACCACACCGGAATCGGCGGTGTTGTCGATGCGGTCCGTCCGAATCACGTCGTAGATCGACTCGAATTCGTCTGTGTCATCGAGCATGTTGGCGGTGGGCTGGAGGTTGCCGGTTTCGTTCAGCAGTGCCGCCGAGTTCGACAGGTTCGAGTCCTCGATGCTGGGTACCGTCGTCACCAAGGTCTGGATTTCGTCGGCGTGGTCGGAGACATCGGCCATTTCGTCGAGGTTGTCGGCAGCCGCCGCAGCAGCCTGGAGGTCGTCGGCGGCATTGACCACATCGTCCACATTGTCGGCTGCCGTCGCGGCATCCGCTACGGCGCCGGAGCGCACGGCCGACGAAGCGGCCGACGCGCCGCCGGCGCCGGCGGCGGAGCCGACGCCGAGAAACCCGGCGGCCCCCGCGACGATCGACGCTGCCTTTTTCTGAAAGGCGTCCCAGAGCCGGAATCCGGTGTTCAAGGTAACCGCGCCCCCGGCAAGCACCGTGTTCTTGGTGTTGGCGACGTGAATCTTGAGGTATTGCTTGAAGTGCGTCGCCTCGGACGAGTACAAGGGTCCGTACAAAGACACGGCGCCGGAGACGTGGTGCGTGCCCTGCTTGTACTCGCGATCCATGAACGTCGCGCCGGCCTCGACCACGAACACGTCGTTGTGGCAGGTGGCAACCAGCTCCTGCGTGCCGAGTGCAATGGCGGCCATCCAGACGTCGGCGGGGGTCGTCACCCGCACGGCAGCACCGATGATCATGTCGTCCGACAGGCCGGCGCAGACCACCTCCGGGCCGATGTGCGCCTCCTGGATGCCGCCGCCGAGCAGCACCAGATCGCCGCCGCCGTTCAACGTCAGCTTGCCGTCAACGCGCATATCGAAGTTCGGTACCGCGGTAATCCGTTTGCCGACCCTCTCGTGCAGCGACCCGTGGACGGTGATGTCCTCGTGCCCCCCCACATAGTTCATCGCGTCCTCGCCGACGAGCAGCGTGTCGCTTTCCCCGCGCCGCCGCCACTCGCTCCCGGCGAGCGTTTTTATCTTTTCTGCACGGATCTCAAGGGAGTGTCCCTGCGCCAGATCCTCAGCCGCTTCCGCCATGTCACACCTCCTGGCAGTTCGCCGTCCGTTCATCCTGCCGCGGCGCCCGTTGACGCCCCAGCGGCACGGCAATCGAACCTTGGGACAGAGCATGCGCCCTGCCGCGCGCGACGTCAATCGCCACGCAACGTTCCGGAAAAGTCCGCACCGATCACCTCCTGCTCCAGAAACACGGTGCCGTTCAAGTCCGCGTCGCAAAACACCGCCCCGGCAAGCCGGGCGTCGGCGAAGTCCACGCCGCGCAGGCTCGAGCCGAGGAACCAGGCACCCTTCGCGTCGGCGCCGCTCCAGGCCGAGCCCGTCAGCGAGCACTCGATCAGCCGCGCACCGCCGAGGCGCGCCCTGATGAACGCAGCGCCGGTCAGGTCGCAGCGCCAGAATTCGCAGGCGGGGGCGATCGCCGCCTCGGTAAACAAGCCGTTGGTGAAGCCTGACTCCGACGCCCGGACGTTCTCCCACGACGATTCGTCGAATTTGAAGAGGGTAAAGCCGCAGGTCTGCAGCTTGAGGTTGCGCAGCTCGGCGCCGAGGAACCCGCGCCCCATTCCAACCACGCGCTCCATCGACACGCCGTCCAGCAACCAGTAGGCCGCCCGCATCATGTTGAACGAAGTGTCCTCCATCTTCGTGTCGAACACGCTGACGTTCATGAACATGCCTTCTGTCAGCACCACATGGCGCCACGAACCGCCGCGGAAGGTCACGTCGCGCATGCCGGCGTCGTTGAACGAGCAGTTCTCCAGCGTGCAGTCGGCGAGCTCGCAGGCCTTCCACGCCGACTCGGCCGCCTCGAGCTCGGTGATGGCGCAGGACTCGAAACGGCAGTCGGAGAAGGTGACGCCGCTGACGTTGAAGTGCTCGAACGAGCATTCAACGAATTCGCAGTTCTCGATCTCGCCCTGGGCGAACGACGAGTCGGCGAACGTACACTGCTCGAACCGGATGCCGCGCCAGCCCGTCTCCTCGGCCAGCAGGCCGTCGATCCTGCGCCCGCGCAGCGAATGCGCGCGCGTCAGCGTCCCGGTCGTGCCCGGCGTGTCGAGCGGCGGCGGCTTCTCGCCGTGCCAGAACTCGAAATCGGGCTCTTCCTCCGGCACCGCCGCCGCGACCTCTTCTTCGCGCATCGCCGCGACGACGCGGGGGTCGAGCGCGGGTTCGTCGCCCACCTGGGCGCCGGAGACGTCGATGTGGCGCACCGGATCGCCCTTGCCAAGCCACTCAAGCACCGCCTCGCCGAAGCGCACGGACTCGCCGAACTCCAGCGCCGGCCAGTACAGCGGCGGCTGCGGGCTCTCCAGCCGCGCCGACGCGAGCCGTTCGAGCACGTCTTCGGCGTCGACCCCGGTGGGGTGCTGCGTCAGGTTGGCGGCGATCGTCGTCTCCTGCGCGGACTGGTAGGGGCGGTCGAGGCGCCTTGCGACTTCATCCTCGAGCGCGTCGCCGCGCACGACGACCGAACGCTCCTCCGGACGCGCCTCCTCGTCGAACCCGGCCTGCTCGTGCAGTTCCTTCGAGCGGTCGAAGACCGCGGCCGCAACCTCGCTGAGCCGGTTGACATCCACCTCGCCGTCGTCGGGTGCCACGCTCTGGGCGAGCTCGGCGATCTCCTTGCCCGGAAGGTCCTGGCCCTCGAACGGGTTCTGGTCCAGCCCCGTCTCGCCGAACGCCCAGTCCTTCGCGGTTTCGAGCCGCGCACTGAGCGGACTGCCTTCGGCGCGCCCCTGGAAAGGCACCTCGACGCGGTCGTGAAGACTCTCGGGCAGCAGCGGACGGTCGTCGAGCGCCCGCCCCGGCTCGAGCAGGCGGTCGACCACCACCTCGCCGAGTTCATAGACTCCCCGCGCCGGGGCCTCCGCATCCTCCACGCCGGCGACGAGGGCGACCACGGACTCGCCGAGGATGTCCGCGCCGAGGTCGATCGATCCGCGCCAGAGCACGGCGCCGACGCCGGCGGTGGCAATGACGCTGACGCTGTGTATGCGCGTCTCGACGAGGAACCAATCGCCGTAGGGTTCGGCCTCGGTCTCCTTCGCCGCCGCCATGCCGATGCGGAACGGCGGCAGGTCCAGGTCGATGTCCACATCGACGAGCCCAGTCAGCCGCAACGGATCGCGCGGGAACAAGCCATCGGCCCAGAACGACTCGTGCGCGTCATGGAAGGAGGCGCTGCTCGCATTGCCCGGCCAGCCGGCGGTCGCGTCCTCGCCCGGTTCGCCGAGGCGGCGCTGGCGCGCGGGATGGAGGTATGAGGTGGATCCGAGCCACACGGGCCGCCCCGGGTGGTTGCGGTCAACGATCAGCGGCCGGCGGCGGTCGTCCGGACCGCCACGGCCGCCGGGGTTGTCGGTTTCGTGCCAGACGGCGGCATCGGCGTCCATCGCCTGCAGGTCGGTGGATTCCTCGTCGGGCCGCAGCAGCAGCTCGACCTCGACGGCGCCACAGCGGATGTCGCACAGCCGCTCGTCGCCGTCGACGCGCTTCACGCCGCCAAGCAGCAGCAGTTCGGCGCGCGGCAGCGGCGAGACCGTGTCCGGGATGCTGCCCTCGCCGCCGAACTCGCGCACCGCCTCGTACCAGACCGCGGGTTCCAGCAGATCGCCGTCCTGGAGGCGAAACGGCATGAAGGCCGACGCGCACAGGACGTTGCCCCGCCCCGGCACGGCCAGGGCGCGGGCACCGAAACCAACCAGCTTGGGGTAGGTGATCGACCAACCCTCGACGGCCATTTCAGGCGCTCCGGACCGGCGGCGGTGCTCGCCGGGGCCGGCATCGGCGCCGCCCGGACTCAACCGTCGGCGGCATCGTCGTTGCCCGGGTTCTCGGAACCCTGCTGCACGCCATCCTGAGCCAGCGCAGTCGCGTCCTTGTTGTCTTCGTCGTCGGGACGGAACAGGATGCCCGACCATTGGCCGGGCTCGTGATCGACGACGATCCCCATCGAGCCGTCGCTGACGGTGTCGTCCAAGTGCCGGTGATCGTCATACAGAAAGCCGACCACCTCGAGGTCCAGAGGCCCGTTGACGGCAATGCGGCAGCGGTCGCCCTGGCGATGGTCCGACAGGAAACCGTGGGAGCCGCCGGCGATCGGGCCGGCGATGGGGAGCATCAGCCGCGGCGCGCCGCTGAGGCTCGCGTCGTCGGGCGCGTCGTCGCCGACGGGCGCCGCTACGTCCACGTTCAGCGACACCGGGATTCTGCCGAGGCGGTCGCGCGCGACGGCGGCGCCAGCGGACGAGGAACCGTCATTGACGATCCCCGTCACGAGGGTCGCGCCGTTCGGTTCGCGCGACACTCTTGGGCGCCATGCGGCACCGTCCTTGATTAGGTAGGCCGTGTTGAAGTAGGCGCCGTCGTTGAACAGGTGCTCGGTGAGGCCGGCCTGCCAGGCGCGGGCACCGCTGATCGGCCGGTCGAACTCCAGCCGGCGCCCGGGCACGATGCCGCACTGCCCGGAGACGACGCTCGTCTGCACCATCGCCACGTTCTGGAACTCCCGGGCGAGTCCGGCGCGGAACGCCGTCTCTTCGATGTCTGTCCCGGCGCTGGTGACGACCGTGCCCACCGCGCCGCCGTCGCCGACGCGCAACGTCTCGCCCGTGGACGGGTTGTCGAGCACCGCGTCTCGGTCCGTACCACGGGGGGTCAGGCGCGTGCCGCGGAGGATGGCGTTGGTGGCCGTGGCCGGCCCTTCGCCTAAGGACAGCCCCACCGGGGCGCCGGCCGGGGGGCCGTCCCGGAGCGCCGCCTTCACCTCGCCGTCGGCGTTGCCCATCATCTCCATGCGCACGCCGAGGCGTCCAAGCAGCCGGCCTAGCCAAACGCCGAGCGGCTCGCCCGAGGCGACCACGTAGGGCATGCGCCCGACGGCCTCGCGCACGTGTTCGGCGATGTGCACCGGCGGCAGGTCGCCGCCGCTCTGCGGCGTCGTCGTCGGCGCGCCGCTTCCGTCCATGGCAAGGGATACGGCGCCGCCGACGGCTGCACCGAGACTGCAGTCCCGGAAGGCACCCCAGATGGGGCGTCTGCTGTAGTACGTCACCGGGTCGCTGAAGTGCAGGTGCAGGAAGGTGCGCCCGTCGCGATCGGCCGTCGAGGTCACCTTGGTGATGACCGAGGGCCAGAAGCGCAAGGGGTGGGTCTTGGCTATGCCTTGCTCGAGCAGCACCAGCGACAGCACCAGCATCGCCCCTTGGCCGGGTGAGCACTGCTGCCTGACCACGGCACTAAACGCGTCGGCAATACCGGTACGCTCGGGAAAGCCGCTGCGCCCGCCCGGCGCCACCTTGGCGTAGCCCATCCAACCCTCGAGCTGCGATTCAATCAACAGGAACCGGTCCAGCACGATCGGGCGGCCCGCACGGGCCGTGGGATGGAGCTTGGCCTCGAAAACCACACGTCCCGCCTCGGTGGCGGCGCTGACATATTCTTCCATCGACCCGGTCTCCTCTGTCACAGCCAATCGGTCGGCCCGGGGGCGTTGCCCCCCCGCCCACTACTCGGCTTCCTCCTCGGTCGGTCGGAACACGAACCCGCTCCATGCGTCCCGCGTGTCGTGCTCGACCACGAAACCCGCGGTCGCGTGCCTGACCTCGCCGCCGACGGGGCGGTCGTCACGGTACTGGAACCCGATCACCTCGGCCGAGAACGGCCCGTGTACCGCAACCCGGCAGGCGTCCCCGTGGCGATGCGACGGGACAAAGCCGTGCAGTCCGCCGGCCATGGGGTTGACAATGGGCAGCGGCAGCCGCACCGGCCAGCGCTGCGCCGCGCTGGTTGCGTCGTTGACGGCGTCGCGGACCCTCTCGTTGGGCGACTGCCCGGCGTCGTCGCCGAACAGGTTGTCGTACTCTTGGGTCATCGCGACATCCTCGTCGCTGAGTTCCGGGAAGTCCTCTTCGAGCGTGCCCGCCCCCATCGAGTCGTGCCATTCCATCAGGTCTTCGCGCTTGGCGGCGTCACCGAGCGCCTCGTGGAGGGATTCGCTCACGAGCTCGTCGCGCTGCGACACGTAGCCGTCGTGGTCCCGGTCATGCTCGGCGCGGAACTTGGCATCGACGTAGAGCAGGTATCGCCGCGCGCCCTTTTGCCGCGCCGCCAGCTCCAGCCGGGTCGCTTGCTGCGAGGCGGTGAGGTCGGCGTAGTCGCGGCCGGGAAACGGGTCATCGAGTTCGCCCGACTTGAGCGCTTCGACTTCCCGTTCCCAGTGCGCCGTGTCGTTGAACACGCTGGTGTCGCCGAAGTCGCTGAGTTCCACGACGCCGTCGCCGTCCCGGTCCGCCGCCGCCTTCGCCTCCTGCTCCTCGGCAGTGTCGGCCGGCAGGAAGGGGAAGCGCACCGGTATCCGGCCTAGCCGGTCCCGCGGCACCGGTTGGTGCGTCGCGAAGTCGCGGCCGCCGTCCACCGCCGCCGGGACGATGACATCGGCGCGCTGCGGCGGCAACGGCGGGGCCCAAGGGTAGCGGCTGTCGAACAACGTCATGGCGTTGCCATATGACAAACCGGCGAGCTGGTGCCTGACGCCGGCTACCTGCCAGCGTTCGATGCCGCGCACGGCCTCGTCGAAGGCGGCGATGCGGCCCGGTCGAAATCCGGGCTGGTCCGATGCCGCGGAGAGCGCAAACATCTCGGCATCGCGGCCGCGCCGAGCCGCCATCATCCGCGCCGCTACCTCGTCGGCGTCGATCCTGAGCGCCTCGACGACCCTGCCGACGGAGCCCGAACCGATGCGCCGGAAATCGCCCTGGGTGATGTCGTCGAGCACTGTCGCGCGCACCGGTACGGTGGGCTGGCCGTAGAGGCCCGTCAGTTGCACGGGCGTGCGGCTGGACTCGGACCCGTCCTCCACCGACCCGGCCACGCGCGAGCGCACGGGCTGGCCGCTGGCCGGCATGTCCGTGACGCTGACGACGATCTCGCCCTGGTGGTTGCCCAGCATCTCAATGCGCAGGCCCAAGAGGCCCAACACCTCGGCGAGCCACTCGCCTAAGGAGCGGCCCGCAGCGACGCCGTATTCGAGCCGCTCAAGGGCGGGCCGATGCGTCGGCCTGATCGTCACCGAGGGCAGCCCCGACAGCACCGGCTCGAGCGTCGGCCGGCCGTTTCCGCCAGCCGCCATCGACAGCGCACCGCCGATCATCTCGCCCACCGAACAGCCCCGGTAAGCGCCCCAGATGGCGCGATCCTCAAGGAAGGTCAGTGGGTCCATGACCTGCACCGTGCAGGCCGCTAGCGTCGCGTCGTCGCCGCCCACGGGCTCGATCGCGCCGAGCGCGACCGGCCACGAGCGCACGACAGTGCCGTTGAGTTCGTCGGGGTTGCCCGACGCATCCGTGGATTCCAGGGTCAGGTGGATGTTGCCCGAGACCCCGGGAAGGAGCCCCCGGCCCATCAGCCAGCCCATGTAATTGCTGGACGTGACGCCCGGCGTCACCCGCTGCGCCAGCACGAGTCTGCCGCGCCAGCCGGCGTTGTAGTTTTCCGAGATCAAGAGACGGGCGATCGGCAGCATCGCCGGCTCGCCGCCACCGGGGCCTTCCACATGCAAGGCCGCCCGGTACCTGATCCCGGTGTATGTCTGTTCGGCCATCCGCTTGTCCCCCGTGATTCAATCCATTGAACAAGATGGGCGCGCACCCGCGAAGGGACGAGCCGGTGGCGGCCGGCCCGAACGACACCGGAAACGGCATCGCCGGGCACGGCGCCGCCGGCCCGGCTCAGGCCGCGGCCGCCGGGTAGGCGCCCGTCACGGCGGGTTGCTTGGTCGTACCGTCGTACGGCGTGTACGTCCACTCGACCCGCGTGTAGGCCAGCGCGAAGGTCTCGGTGAGTTCGCCCGGCTCGTTGGTGGTCGGATCCACCGGCGTGTCCACTTCGACCCGCACGATCACCACGTTCGACAAATCGAACCGGTAGATCGTCTCGTACTCCTCGCCGACCATACGCATCTCTTCGATCACGACGGTGTTGTGCACCGTGCCCTTCGTTGCGAGGTCCTTGAGTTTCGGGGTCGCCCGGTCGATGCCGTGCGTCAGTTCGAAGGCACCGTGCCTCGAGGCACCTTCGGTGCGTGTCGCCTTGGCCACCATCTGCTTGCTCATCGCGTGGCGGATGGCGCGGCACTCGATCTCGTCCAGATGTCCGCTGATCGTGCTCGATCCGTTGACATTCGGGATGTTCACCAGAATCGTCGACATGTCTGCGTCTCCTTTAGGTCGCTTGCTGTCGTGGGGTGGGCGTCCGCCCCGCGGGACGGCGCGCCCGTCGGGTCAGGTCAGATCAGCCGCGCTTCGGCGGTTTCGTTGACGCTGTTGCCAGTGTCCCGATAGGTCCAGGTGACGCTGGTCGCGTTCAGCCACACCCGCTCGACCTCGTGCTCGGTGTACGCCGAACGCGGCGCCGGGAACAGCGGCAGCACCTGGTCGCGGCCGGATGCGGCCGACACCTGGTTCGCCGCCAGCGACGTCACCCCGCCGAGCGACGTCGGCGAAGGCTTGGACCGGGTCGAGGGGTCGTGGTGGTTGAAGAACGCCGTGCTGGCCTCGTCGAGGGTCTCGTGCTCCATGCGGGAGACGAAGGCGTTCTCGAGCTCGTAGGTCATGAACACGTCGCCGCCGGGCCCGGTCAGCACCTTGATCTCAACGGTCTGGAGGTTCTGGTTGTTCGCGGCGGCCTGGGCAAGCTTCGGGCTCGAAGAGTCCCGGTACTTGATGATCTGGATGTCGCCGTGAACGCCCGTTCCCGCCGACTTGCCGGGCGCGGCCGTCTGGCTGAACCCGCTGGCCAGAACCTCGATGCTCTCGTGGATCCCGAGGGCGTCGATCTTGCCGGCCTCCTCAATGCTCTCCCCAGTGATTCCGGGGATGTCAACAACGATTGTTGCCATGCGTTCTCTCCTTGAAGAACCTGAAGTGAGTGCAGGCACCACCCTAGCACCGCATTGGCCGCCTGGGACCTTTCCGCGCGGTACGGGTTTGTATCTTCGCCATATCGAACAGGGTCAAAGAGAGCACGTTAGACCGCGCGATGAGGCTCAGAACGGCCAATTGCCGTCCGTGACCGGCTCGATGGGCACGCGCATCGCCTCGTCGGCGCTGCCGAGCAACGGCGCGCGGCCGAACGCGGTGTCGCCACCGAGTTCCGCCTGCGGAATGAATTGCGGCGCGAGTTCCACGAACAGGAAGACCCTCGGCACCCGCGCGCCGACGTAGGCTTCGCAGAGGTTAGCGAGCGACAGGCCGCGCGCCGGGTCCCGTACCCACTCGACGGCGTCGGGATCTTCGGTGCCGTCGAGGATCACGTTGACGCCGGCCGCGCCGACGGTGCACTCCCGCCCCACGGCCTGGCCGCCGAGCACGGCGCCGACGCGCAGCGGATTGATCACCGGCATGTCGACGCCGATGAACTCCTCGACCGCGGCCGGCAGATCCGTGAATCCCGACACCAGGGACTGCAGCCCCGCCGCCGTCGCCTGCCCCGCGAACATGCGCGCCAGCCCCGGCACCGGCTCGCCCTCCTCGGAGAACGAGTCTTGCAGCACGCCGCCGGGCTTGGCCCGCAGCGGCGCGGACATGCCGGCGAGCTTCAGGACGCTGTCGACGACCTGCAGGTCGGCCCCCGTCGCGAGGGCGAACGCGGCGTTGGTGCGCGCCTCCGCCGCCTCGACCACCTGCATCAGCCGGTCCACCATCCCGTCGAGCCAGTAGGCGATGGCGCCGCCGTCCGGGCGGTAGGTATCCGCGACGATGCGGGCGACATCGGGCAGCGGCAGGGCGGAACCGGGCGCCGCCAGACCCGGCGCCGACAGTACGAGGTGAATCGCGCCCTCGGCAATGCCCACGTCCTGGATCTCGGACCCGGAGAAGCCGAGCGTCGGCTTCGACCGATAGAACAGCCGCTCGATCGACGGCGCCTGCTCCATGACCGACCGCATCAGCGCCACCGCCGCCCAGATCGGCCACGAGGTCGGATCCAAGAGGAAGTCCTGCACCAGCGGGTTGGCGTGCATGGCCTCGCCGGCGGCGCCACCGCCGGCATCGCCCGCGTCCGCCTCGGTTGTGCGCGCGCCCTGCGGCGCCGGCGGCTCCGGCACGTCGCCGGCGGCGCTGGCCGCCTCGTCTTCAGTCTGCATCGATCTCGATGTCCTCGATCCGGTTGAGCCCGCGCTGGCTGTCGAACAGTTGCCCGAGCACGCGCTTGACGATTCCGCGGCTGGTGCTCGGGTAGTTGGCTGCGTCGTAGCCCAGCACCAGGCCGATGCCGGCCTGCTGCTCGCGGCCCCGGGTGGCCATCACCGGCCGCGTCGCGGCGCCACGGATGCCATCAATCCATCCCGCGCGCTCGGCACCCGGAAAGCGCTTGAGATAGTCCTGCAGCACGCCGCGGCGGGCCTCGCCCACGAGCCCCACCATGCCGCTGTTGAGATAGCCGATCATGGTTTCGAGCGCCTGGCCGCCACCGAGCCCGGGCAAATACGGCGTCGGCGGCGCCACGATCCGGCCGCGCCAGCCGCCGGTGGGATCGACCGGCTCCACCGCCGAACCCATGCGCAGGTGCTGGGCCATGTCGCGGTTGCTCGCCAGCACGTTGCCGGTGGCGAGCGTCTCGCTGCGCCCCATCGTGGCGTAGTCGAGACCTCGGAAGTAGAGATATAGCTGGCTGCCGGTGCGGCTCATCTCGCGCCGGGCACCCCACTTGACCGGCGTGCCGCGCAGATTGCCGAGGCTGAACACCGGGTCCAGCAACTGTGGCGCCGCCTGCCCGCCCTGGAACATCTCCAGCGACTCGATGGAATGGCACTCGACGGCGCGGTAGCGCAGCGCGTCCACGCGCACGGGGTATTCGAGACGGCGGCCGTCAACGTTCACGGGCGCCGACACGGTGGGCCAGAGGTTGACCACGGGCAGCCGGTTGACGCTCAGGACGTCGGCGTCGAGCTGCCCCGGGATCGACAACGCGCGATTGAATCGGAACCGAATCTCGTCGCCCGAGCTGAACCCGGTCGCGTTGAGCGTGATGAACCGGAACTTGTCCGGAAACACGATGAACTCGGTCACCACCCGGTGCGCCGGGTGCGTCGCCGGTCGCAGCGGCAGCGCGGCATCGTCCCGGCCGAAGCCGCGCACGCGCAGTTGCCGGGGCGACAGGCGGGCCGGCTCGGTGCCCTCCGAGACCACTTCGATGTCGACCAGGTGCTCGCAGAACGCGTCCATCAGGGCAGCGGCGGAGCGCTCGTTCTTGCCGACGTAGAACGTCAGCGGCGACGGCGGCACGCCGCTCAGGCGCACGGCAATCCCGTCCGGGCTGCCGGCGGTTGGCTCGAGGCGGCGGACATGCACGTCGAGCGGCGCGAGCCGTAGGTTCATCGCCGCCGACCAGGCGATGAGCGAGCCGCCGCCGATGCGGGCGTCGAAGCGCGTGAACCGCCTGATCTCCTGCTCGTCGGTGCCGCCGTCGAGTTCGATCACCGCAAAGGACGGCACCGGTTCGACCAGCGACGGGGCGATCAGCGTCAGCATCGACAGCGGCAACTCGGTCGCGCTCCTGTCGATCATCAGGCGCAGGCGCGCGGCGAGAAACGCGGTCGCCTGAACCAGCCGCTCGACCTGGCCGTCCGCCGATCGGTGGTCGCCGATGTCGAGGCGGGCCGCTACGTCTGGGTAGCTTTGGGCGAAGTCGCGCCCCTGCACGCGCAGCGCATCGAGTTCCGAGACGAAGGCGGCCAGCAGTTCGTTGTCGATCACCGCCGCGCCCCTTAATCCACGTCGCTGGACACGACCGCGACGTCGGCGCTGAGGCCGCCGCCGCGGCGCGGCGCGAGAATCCGCAGCCGCACGCCGTCCGGGTGGCCGGCAAGCTGCGCCTCGAGCACGAACGAAAACTCCAGGGTGTTGTCGACCGGCGTCACCTTGACGTCGTCAAGGCGCGGCTCGAAGCGGCGGATCGCGGACTGGATCTGATCGGCCACCTGCTGCCGGTCCGTGTCCGAGCCGGGGGAGATGCCGGCCATCCCCGGCAGCCCCCAGCCGAGGATTCCGGGCAGCGCCATGCGAAACGGGCGGCGCGCGCCGATCAGGTCCGCAAGATCCCGCGACAGCATCTCCCCGTTACTGACGCGCGCGCTCTCGAACCGGTCCAGCAACTGCGGCCTCAAGCGAACGCTCTCGTCAACCAATCGCGCCATGGGTGCGTTCCTCGTCGTTTTTGTCTCGTCGTCCCTGTCGGCGGCCGCCGCCCCCCGCCCGCGCCCCCGAGGCAAAGTGTAGAGCCGCCCCCTGCGCGCGGCAAACGAAAAC
>VXPR01000092.1 GCA_009839405.1 Gammaproteobacteria bacterium | reverse complement strand
CGCTTGCGCGAACTGCTGTGCTTCGACGGATTCCTCGATGCATTCAAGACGGGCGGGGACAAGCCCCGCCCCTACGAGTTCTCCACCTGAAGCAGCGGGCGTCCGAGGCCCTTGCGGTGGGCGTTGTGGTAGTGGTGAAGCGCCGGTTCGTTGCGACCCAACAGGAAGTGTTCGTGGATGCCTGCCTCCGCGCACGCTTGGGTGGAGGCGGCCATTACGTAGTCTTCCGCCTGCACGACGCTGTTGAAGCCGGCAAACCGCTCTCGCGGGTCGGTGCCGGTGCGGCGGAAGAAATCGGCGGCGTTGGGTGTGAAGTACACGCTGTGCGCCGTGCGCGAGCGGCCGGTGCCGTCGGGGAACATGCGCAGCACGTCCACGACGCCCATGTCCACCAGGAAAATCGTGTTCGGATAGACGAAATAGACGCATAGCGTCATCTGTCGGAACGGCCACTGGTCGCGGGCCGGCACCGCCTTGGCCACTTCCTGGAAGTTCGAGCGGGCGAACACCATGCGATAGTTGAGGCCCATCACGTCGTGGGTCTGCAGGTTGCCGTGAAAACCTGGCCCCAGCGTGTCGCGGTGCAGCACGGGGAAGTGGTAGTTCTCGCCGAAGGTGTCGATGGCGAGCTTCCAGTTCACGTCCGCTTCCAGAACTTGCGTCGCCGCGTGCTGGTAGGCGCCGAGCTCCCAGTTCTCCATGTCGTCCGAAAGCTCGCCGAAGCAGGCATCGACGTCGATCGTCTCGCGCGAATGCGGATTCGGAATCACCCACAGCGTGCCGTACTTTTCGGCGCTCGGAAGTTCCACCAAGCCATGCTGGCTACGGTCGATGCCGCCAAAGCTGTCGGCGCGGTTGACGGCGACCAGGTCGCCGCGCATGTTGTATGTCCACGCATGGAACGGGCAGCTCACGCGAGGCCGCTTGCCACGACCGTCTGGAACCACCTTTGCCCCCCGGTGGCGGCAGGCATTGGCGAAAGCATGGAACTCGCCGTCCTCGTCCCGTGTCATCAGGATGGGCAATCCGGTCTGGCTGTCCGCCCAGTAGGTGCTAGGTTCTGGCAGGTCGCACGAAAGCCCGGTGAAAAGCGGTGTCTCGCGGAAGAAGACCTCCTGCTCTTGCGCCAAGAGGTCTGGGCAGGTGAAATCGGACGCCGGCGAACGCATCACGCCGTCGGCAAAGGCCGTTCGGCCCGTTGCAATGCCATCCTCCAGAATGTCGAGGAGGCGAAGCTGTTCGTCCTTGCGCATCGTGCGTACCTGTCTGTAGCTCGTTCGAGCGTAGTTGAAGGAAAGCGTCGTATTGCGAGGCCCGGATCAACCAGGCCGGTTCGCGAAAGGGGGCTGTGTCAGTCCACCTCCGCTGCCCGCCGTCGCTCTTGGCGCACAACGGCCTCGCGGTAGCCATCGTACCAGCGATTTTGCCGCAGAATGGAAAGTGCCGTGAACGGCTGCCTGATGTCGTCGTCGGTCGCCAGCAGCGCGAGCGAATCGGTACTGGCGACCGGACACTCGCCCGTCTGCATGTAGCCGAGCGCGGCCGCCAGGCGCGCTTCGTTCGGATCTCCGAGATGGTGGTCGAAGTCGTCCGCCACCAAGCACCCGGGCACCTCCCAAGGCTCGGTCCCACCGCCAATCACGGGCACGAAACCATCCGCGAAGTCGCCGAAGCCCTTCTCGTTTACGCTCTTGAATTGGATGGAGAAGTAGGTCGTGCCACAGTTGTCCGCCGGCAGGAAGCCGTAGGGCTTGCCGCAGGTGGCGCCGCCAATCAACACCACTTCCACGTCGATGCCCCGCAATCCATTGATGATTGACTCGCTCGCTGAACAAGTGCGGCCGCTGCCGAGGATGAAGACGCGGGTGAGATCGAGACTAGGCAAGGGCCGGCCGTTGCGGTCCGTGTCGATGAACGGGAACGCCTCGTTGCGGTGCGACTGCTTGTCGTTGTACTGCAAACCGTCGAAGACCTTCCCGCTCGACGCCGGGCCCGCAATCATGTAGCCAAGGCCGGCGGCGATGTAGAGCAGGCCGCCGCCGTTGTAGCGCAAGTCCAGCACGAGGTCTTCCACCCCTTCGTCGCGGAACTGCCGCACCGCTGCCGCTAGCTCCCCTTCCGCCACGCGGTTGTGGTCGTGGAATGCCATGAAGCCCACCTTGCGCCCGGCGTGTTCGAGCACGGCGTCGTTCTGCACCGGATCGGCTGCGATTTCCTCCGCCGCTAGAACCACCGTGCGTTCCACGTCCGCGCCGAGGTCGCGCACGACGAACTCGTGGGTTTCGCCAGGCTCGTCCGGGAAGAGGCCCGCGTTGAGCGTGGCGGGCGAGCCATCGCGCACCAAGGCGCCGTCGATGGCAATGATGTGTGCGCCGCGGGCGAGCCCGGCGCGTGTGGCCGGGGAATCGGGCTCTGTGAAGGCGACGCGGAGCTCCCGCGGAGGCCGTGACGCGATGATGGCCCACTCGGCGCCGTATCCCACCGCCACGCCGCTGTCGCGAGCGCGCCGGTATTCCTCCGTGTCCCGGGTGAAGTGGAACTGATCCTTGTCCCGGCCACTCGGCGTGGTGGCGAAGGTGCGCATCAGGTCGAAGTACTCCGGAGTGTCGTGCTCTATCGGGTCCACATCGACGATCTCGTCGTACCAGAGGTATTCCTCGTTGCTCCAGGCGCGAATCCAGTTGTTCTCGTAAGCCACCGAACCTTCCAGGTCCGGGAAAACACGGCCCGAAGAGTCGACGCCCGTGCGCGGATTGGCGCAGTAGGCGGCGAAGTCGGTGGATGCGCGGAAAAGGCTTGCCTGGATGGACCGGCTGGCGTCGAGCGGATGCTCGTCGATGACGTCCTCCGCGCCGTCGTTGTCGTCGTCCAGATCGCCATTGTCGCCGGCGCCATCGCCATCTGTGTCGGTGGTCTCGCCGGCATCGTTGGGGAAGGCGTCCGCGTTGTCGCCCACGCCGTCGTTGTCGGAATCTTGGGTCTCGCTCGCATCGCGGGGAAACGCGTCGAGGCTGTCGGACACGCCATCGCCGTCGGTATCCGGATCGCTGCCGCTGCCGCCACAGCCCGTGAGGCTGAACGCCGCCACCAGGGTGACAGCACCAAGCATCTTGACGGGGGGAACCTTCACCTTCCTTGCCGCAACACGCGCGCTCGATGTCGATCCTGGCGGACGACCGCATCCCGGTAACCGTCGTAGAAGCGGTTCTCCCGCAACAGATCGCGAGCTTTCATTGGCAGAGCGTCGTCGAGTGCCGTGAGCGAAACCGCCGAAGAGCTCGCCGCCGGGCAAGTCCCGGTCTGCATGTAGCCGAGGGCTGCCTGCAATCGCGCTTCGTCCGGGTCGCCGAGGAGATGGTCGAAGTCGTCGGCGACGAGACAGCCGGGAACATGCCACGGCTCTGTGCCGCCGCCGCGCACCGGCACGAACCCGTCGGCATAGTCACCGAAACCCTTGTCGTTGACGCCCTTGAACTGGATCGAGAAGTAGGTCGTGCCGCAGTTGTCCTCAGGCAGGAAGCCGTAGGGCTTGCCGCAGGTGGCCGCGCCGATCAGCACCACTTCGACGTCGATTCCGCGCAGGGCGTTGACGAGCGCCTCGCTGGCAGAGCAGGTGCCGGGACCCGCGAGCACGAACAGTCGATCAAGGTCAAGCGTCGGCAAGGCCTGGTCTTCTGAGTCGATTTGGAGGAACGGAAAGTCGAAGTTCTTGTGCGAGCTCTTGTCGTTGTACTGCAGACCGTCGAACACGCGCCCAATCGACTTGGCTCCAGCCACCATGTAGCCGAGCTCGGCGGCGACGTAGAGCAGACCGCCGCCGTTGTAGCGAAGATCGAGCACAAGCTCTTCCACCCCGTCATTCGCAAAGCGTCGAATCGCCGCTGCCAACTCGCCTTCCGACACCCGGCTGTGGTCGTTGAACAGCATGTAGCCGACCGTCCGCCCCGCTCGCTCCAGGTTCGCCTCGTTCTGCACCGGGTCCTCGGTGATTTCCTCGGCAGTGAGCACGATCGTCCGTTCCGAGCCCGCCAAGTCGCGTACCAAGAAGGTGTGCGCCTCGCCGGGCTCGCTGGGGAAGAGCCCGGCATTGAGCGCGCTGGGCGCACCATCGCGGACGCTCACGCCGTCCACTTCGATCACCTGTGCGCCGCGGGTGAGACTGGCGCGAGTCGCTGGCGAGTTGGGCTCGGTGTAGGCAATGCGGATATCGCGCGGCGGTCTGGAGCGCAACAAGGCCCACCTGGCACCATAGCCGACCGCCACGCCGGCATCGCGCGCCGCCAGGTATTCCTCGGTGTTCAAGGAGAAGTGCGCCGAGTCCTTGTCCTTGCCGCTTGGCGTCGTGGCGAAGGTGCGCATCAGGTTGAAGTATGTCGGGGTGTCGTGGTGGATGGGATCCACATCGACGATCTCGTCGTACCAGAGGTAGTCCTCGTTGCTCCAGGAACGCAGCCAGTTGTTCTCGTAAGCCACCGACCCGGGACGATCCGCGTAAGGCGCGCCGGCGCTGTCCACGCCGGTGCGTGGATTGGCGCAGAAGCCGGCAAAGTCGGCGGACGGACGAAAGACGCCAGCGAGCACGGAGCGGCGCGCATCGTTCGGGTAGTCGTCGATGACGTCGCTCGCGGTGTCGTTGTCGTCGTCGAGGTCGGCGTTGTCGCCGACGCCGTCGCCGTCGTGGTCGCGAGTCTCGGTGCGATCGAGCGGGAAGGCGTCGCTCGCATCGCCCACGCCATCGCCATCGGTGTCCACGAACGACCCTGGGCCGGCCGAGGAGGGAGGAGTGCCCTGTGCCAGCACCCGATATGCGCCGGCCGCAGGTGCCGTCACCTGCAAGTAGTAGATGCCCGCCGCCAGCCGGGACGAGAAGCCGAAGTTGCCGCCGGAAGCATCGGAGCGAATGGTACGCCCCTCGCTGTCGAGCAGGCTGCCGTTGGCATTGGCCGCGCCCGTGGCTCGAGTGAGCACTTCCGTGCCGTCCTCACGCACATCGATGCGAAAGACATCCACATCAGCGGCGGGAAAGATGCGTCCGGAGGTCGCAAGCAACACCGAAGGCGTGACCCGGGCGACCTCTTCGGGACTCCAGAGCCGCAGCACGGTGGCCGATTCCAAGGTGTCCCCGTGCAGGTCCTCCGCGTCGCCCACGACGGTTACGTCGACCGCGTAGCTGCCGCTCCCGCGCACTTGAATGTAGTAGATGCCCCTGCCGAGGTCTTGGCGAATGAGGAAGTTCTCTCGAGCGCCGGAGTTGTCGTCGGTCGCGAGCAGCGTGCCGGCGCTGCTCGAGAGCCGGCCGGCCGTGTCGGCCTGACCGCTGGTGCGTACCTGCACCGAAGTCGGGCCGACCAGATCGAAACGGAACACGTCCACGTCGCCGGCGCCCACCTGGCCCGGCACCGGCTCGCCGAGCCGCAGCAACGTGGAGGTGCGCGGCCCATCGCCGTGGTCGTCCTGCGCCAGTGCCATCTGCGCCAGCAGCAGGGCGGCGCCGGTCGCAAGTGCCCGCAATGCTGGCGTTCGTGGTTTTCTGGTGGACAAGGGTCGCTCTCTCCAAGTCTGTACCGGCGGGCAGAACCGACGAGTGTCCTGGCGCCGACTGGCCGTCCCGCCAAGCATAAGGCGAGCCGACTCGATGACAAGGCGCGCAAGGCCGCTCCTGTAGGATGCCTCCCACGCCAAGGAGATTGTCCGCATGACCTACGAGTGCTTTGACGTGGAAGTGAAGGATCGGATCGCGCACATCGTGCTGTCGCGGCCGGCGAAACGGAACAGCATGACGCCGGCGTTCTGGCGCGAGTTGCCCCAAATCGTGTGCGAGATCGACGCAGCGGCCGAGGCGCGGGTGGTCGTCATCTCCTCCACCGGGCCGCACTTCACGGCCGGTCTCGACATCAGCCACCTGCGGCAGGGCGGCGGCAACGGGCAGGATCGTCCGGATGCCGAGGCTGAGGCGCTGGAGGCAGTTCGCCACGGCGCTCGCTTCTACGACAACACGCGGCACCTGCAAGAGAGCTTCTCGGCGCTCGAGAACTGTCGCCTGCCGGTGCTCGCGGCGATTCAGGGCGGCTGCATCGGGGGCGGCGTGGACATGGTCACCGCCTGCGACATGCGCTACGCCACGGAAGATGCGTTCCTCACCGTGTTCGAGATCAATGTCGGCATCACCGCCGATGTCGGCACCTTCCCGCGCCTGGTGAAGCTCATCCCGGAGGGCATCGTGCGCGAGCTTGCCTACACCGGGCGGCGCATGCCGGCGGCGGAGGCGAAGGAAGTGGGCCTCGTCAACCGCGTCTTCCGAGACCACGAGGCGATGCTCGAAGGCGTGTTCGAGATCGCTCGCGAAATCGCCGCCAAGCCGCCGCTCGCGCTGTATGGCTGCAAGCGCATGATCAACTACTCCCGCGACCACACGACCGCGGACGGCCTCGACTACATCTCCATCTGGAACGCCTCTTTCCTGCAACCGGCAGAAATGCGCGAAGCGGTAATGGCCAACCAGGAGAAGCGCACCGGCGAGTTCGTGGACCTGCCGCCGCTGCCGCGCCGCGCTGACTGACGCGTTGAAGCTCCAGCCCGGCGGGCTAGCGCACATGCCTGGAAGACGTTGCAGACAGGCGGGTTGGTCGCGCCGTTGTGGACGGAAAAAGTGTGTGGCGGGATCGGAGGCTCAGGCGGGATCGGAGGCTCAGGCGGGATCGGAGGCTCAGGCGCGGAACCGCCTCCGAATCGGCGTCGTCCGGGCGCGCCAGGCACGATTGCATGCCGGCGTCCGGCCGGGCAGCTGCACGCCGCGCCGCCGCCGTCTAGGTTCCGCCGCTGGACGCGCAAGCCGGATCGGCGCTGCCGGGGAGGGACCGGTGGCAAATGTCCCACGGTGTGTAGGACGAGATGTTTGTGTGTCGGGATAGCCCTCCTGCGCCCGCGTGACGATGTCGCGCCGGCGGAAGGTGAGGTTGCCGCTGCCGGTGTTGACGAAGCCGACCGGCAGGCCGTCGAAACGATGGGGGGCCGGAGACAAGGCGCCAGAAACGGCGACGAGGCTACCGGGGACGAGGGCCTCTTCCCGCCCTCAGCGCTTAAGGTCGAGTGCGAGATGTCGGCGGCGAGTGTAGGACGAGAAAAGTGCATATCCCTGACTCATTCGTTTCGTACTCAACCAGCTCAAGGCGCATCGTCGTCGACGTCGGCCTGCGAGGCTCCTAGCGCGGCTTCCTGCACCCACCCCGGGCATCGGTACGGCACTGCGCGGAACGGCACTGCGGTCAGGTCCGTCAGCACTGGTTGCCCCCGAGTATCCCGGGGATCTTCCCGTTGCGGCTCAGGCAACTGCACTGAGAATCCGGTCAGCGACTCCCCTGGCTGGATTCGCGCATTGGGATCCTCGGCCTCCCAGAAATACTTGAGAAACGGAGTCTCGTACCCGAATGTACGCGTCCCCTTCCATCCCTTCGGCGAACCCAGGCTCGTTGGTTCCGTCTCGGGAGCAATTGCCAGTACCGACCTGTCCCCATTGGATCCGATGCTGATCATGCGGATCGGCAGCGTTCCATGGTTCGTGACCATGAACGAGAAGGCAGGCGGCCCTTCAGGAAACCGCATCGCCTTCACTGTCGCCTTCGGCGGCTCTTGCGCGCAGATTTCGCGCAGCGCACCCGTCGCCGCCGTACCTTCCGGCTGTGCGGATGCAAGGCCAGCGACGTTTGCCAGCACCACGAAGACAACTCCGCGAACCCTCCCCGCGATCCGAGCCCTCGAGGGGCTCCACGCATTGACGGTTGGCATTGTGCGACCTCCCTTTTCCTATTGAACGGAACACTCGGCCGGCGTCTGGGGAGTTGGTCGCCTATCCCGCCACACACTTTTTCCGTCCTACACACCGTAGGCAATCTCCCACGCCCCTCCTCCCGGCCCGTCGGCCGGCCGACCGGCGCGTCCAGTTTGCGAGGCGGAGGACCGTTGAAGAAGGGGGCGCGTCCGGTTCCCCGTCTCACGCCACACGCCTCTTCTTCGTTCGCCGTCCTTCCGCCCCCTCCCGCTCGACACGCACAGGGCCCGCGTGCCGGAATCGCCGAGGCGTAGCGTAGCGTCGTCCTGTCGGCGTGGGACGTACGTCGCGTCGGAAAACGTGTGTGGCGGGGTCGGATGTGTTCTGTCGGTGGGTGGGTACGTCGCGTAGCGAAAACGAGAAAGGGTGTGTGGCGGGAAAGCGTATAGGGAGGGTATCGCGGTCGGGGGCCGACGGGCGGCGAGGCGGAGAGGCGAGCGTGGGAGATTGCCTACGGTGTGTAGGACGGAAAAAGTGTGTGGCGGGATCGGAGGTTGTGGCCCAGATTCCCGATGTTGTCGTAGATGTAGCGCGCAGACTCACCGTCCGGGAACGTCGCGTCCGCAATCCTCCCCAACTCATCCCGCCCAAACCGCACCACCCGATTCCCCTGCGATAGTTCCACAATGTCGCCTTCATCGTTGCGCTCGACCCTGACGGCATCCGGGGCGCCGTCCCTGACCGAAACCACCCGCCCCAGCTCGTCGAGATCGTACTCGAACACCTCCCCGCCGGTCACGATGCGCACGTTGCCGGGCAGGTACGCAACGTCCACGGGCCGGTCGCCGCCGCGCACGGCGATCAGGCGCGCCTCGGCGTCGTAGTCGTACCGCCGCACCGTGGTCTCGCCCGCGACGGTCTCGGCCAGCGCGGCGACCTTGCCGTTCTCGCCCCAGGTGTAGGCGAGCGACCGGTCGGGCAGCGTAAGGGTCGAGACGCGGTTGGCGTCATCGAGGGTCATCTGCCAGTTCGCTCCCGTGGTGGACGACACGGCGGTCGTGACGCCCGCGGGGTTGCGCACGAGCGTGTGCTCGTCGCCGGTGCCTTCGGCGACGGTGTTGACGTCCGCGGCGTAGTCGTAGAAGTGGAGCGGTCCGCTCCAGGACCGCGTCACCCGGCCCGTCTCGTCGTACGAGGCGGCGAGGTAGGGGCGTTCCAGCGGATCGACGGCGGCGCCGAGGCGGCCGTCGTCGCGGTAGAGGTAGCGCCAGTCGCTGCCGGCGAGGTCGCGCGCGGTCTCCAGCCGGCCGGCGCTGTCGTAGGCGTAGCGCACCTGCCTGCCGTGGCTGTCGCGCAGTTCCGCTACGCGACCGTCCGCGTCGCGCCCGATCTCGAACAGGGTCGTGCCGTCGTGGGACACTGTCGACAGTCGTCCGCCGAGGTAGTCGAAGGCGAGCGTGCGGGCGCGGGTGGCGAGGGTTCGGACGACATAGCGCGCCCCCGTCCCGTCCGCCTGCTCGAAGGTGCGCGTCGCGTCGCCGTCGGTCATCGTCGCCACGCGGATGCCGCCTGTGTCCTCGAACGTGAGGGTCGTGGCCGCGTGACGCGGGGTGGGAGGACTGGCCGCGTAGCCGGCTGCGCCCCAGGCGAAGGCGTGTCGCGCGCCGGCGTCGTCGACATAGGTCACCGCGTCGCCGTCGACGAGGAGTTCCTCGGCGAGCGACACCCGCCAGCCGGGGCCGAAGTCGGCGTTGCGGTCGATGCGAGAGTTGTACACGCGGGCGAAGATCACCGGACCCTGGGCCCGGGTCACGATGTCGCGGCGGCGGAACGTGAGGTTGCCGGCGCTGGTGTTGACGAAGCCGACCTGCAGGCCGTCGAACAGCGACTGCGGGTTGGCGAACAGGACGCTCAGGCGGGGAACCCGTGCCCCATCTCTCGCGTGAGCTTGTCCTACGGCCGTGTGAGACGGTCGGCGCGCAAGTCCTCGTGTCCCAACATCTCCGCCGGTCGCAACTCCTCGTCAACGCGGATGACGTCAGGAGCCCGCCGGTCGTTGAATCGCACGTACGCCCGCCGTTCGGCGCTGTAGGCCATCGTGGACCGGATCGCTGCCCAGGTACGTTCGAACCGGTCCAGACGTTGCGGGATCAGGTCAAAGCCTGCTGACGAATGCTGTAGTCGAGCCAGCGAGATTGAGGGCCACGCTCCGATACCGTCCACAACGAGAAGTGGTACGCCACCCACCTCGACGACGCCAAGGAAGTTTGCCCGGTCGACACCGCGATTCCTCTTGTATATCTGCTCGACACCGGCATCGGCGTCAACTTGATAGATGGTTAGCTGACCTACAACGGTGCCGTCGGAGGACGCTTCTTCCGTGACGATTTCATCACGACCGTTGTCGGTCAGGTCTCCACCTGCAAGCGTTTGAATTCCGTTCGCAAGCGGCCATTCGAACAAAACGTCAATTCCGCTGTCGAAGCGGCAGAACACCAACGTCGTCGGGTCGGCCCCGTCATCGCCTCGGGGGTCCACCGTGCCAAGTACGATTTCCTTCCTGCCGTCGCCATCGATGTCAAGGAGGGCGCCGACCCTCGCCCACGGTCTTCCACCCCCCGCACACGCATCGGACTCAAAGAGTTGGTAGCCTGCACCTTGCCAGTCAAGTATCAGAAGGACGTCCCTTCCGAAAAGCACTACCTCGTCAAGGGGATCATGGTCGATGTTCCCGACCAGGAGCCGGTCCCCCCGCAACGGTTGACTTGCCTGTTCAACGACCCGGGTGCCGTCCAGCAACCAGCGAGAGACGGTGGCGATAGACTGCTTTGGATAACTCTCGGTGTACTCGACGACGATGAACTCCTCCATGCCGTCGCCGTCCACGTCCGAGAATTTCATGACGTCAGAGGCGTAGACCACACTGCTACCCGCTCTGGATGCCGACGACCCCGCGCGCTCTATCTTGGCCAGGGAATCTACCCAGGACGGCGACCGGTCTGCGACGCACTCCAAGCATGCCACCGTCACGAGCACAACGCCCAACGTAGGTCGGACGCAGGCTCTTGCTGTCATTAACCAGTCAGGGTACTTCGACATGGATGTGACTCGAGTATTCCAACACTGTGTAGCCTCCTACCTCTCTTGCAGCCCTGAAAATCAGCTCCCGCACTTGCTCGGCCGTCCGCCCCGGCGGCAGCCTACCCTGGATCAAATCAACCGCTTGTCCCCACTGGTGCTTGCTCGTCGAGACGCTGCCCGGAAGACTGTCGTTCCGTCGCGGGTTGCGATATCCGCTTGAAATCACAATGCCGTAGTCGGTGTCTGGGTCCGAGTCAACCAGTTCGTTGTACCGTGCCCTGATCGCCTCCGCCATTGTCGTCAGGACACCAGGGATGAAGTACGAATAGTCTCCCGAGTTAAGTTCGCTCTCGTCGAAGTGAGCAGACGAGTGCTCCTTCACGAAATCCGACCGGCTCGGCACCGGCGATCTATTCAGGTTTACGTACTCTTGGATGATCTGGTCGATTTCATCGTCCGCATCGCAGCTTGCGGACTCCGTCTCGCTCGTCGCGGGCACGGAGTTCGGCACAAGAGTGTACTCTGCTGACAGCAGGGGGTTTGTGTTCCCTCCATCGCGCACAGCCAAGGGTCCCGTCAATGCCAAAAACCCACGCACGTCGACCGGGTTAGGTACCCCAGCCGGCAGCGGTTCCAACCCCGTCGCTCGCAAGCTCTGGCTGACCGGCCAGTGAGCCCGCTGCACCGATGCCGGATGATCTCCAGGTGCCGCTTGACTGACCAGATCGGTCAGCGTCAGGTCGCGGAACTCGTCGTCATGGTAGGGCAGCAGTACCGAGCGTGTAGTCGATACCGCTGTCGGCTCTGCGGGCCGGAGCCATTTGTGGCTCTTGATTGAGATCGACTCGACGCCAGCATCGAACTCGACTGCCTGCACTTCGGCGTAGTCTGCGAAAGCAGGCGATTGGCCAGAGTCGCCATGACCGACAGGCTTGTCGCCATTGGCCTCCACGGTCAGCCTCCGGCTGTACCCGTCCTTACCTGTCTCCATGATCTCAGTGATGTTGCCGCTTGTGTCGTATGTATGGTCAACGGCGGCGCCACCCCCGAACTCCGCAAGCCGCTGGTTGCCAAGATCGTCGTAGAAGTACCGCGCCGACTCACCGCCCGGGAACGTCGCCTCCGCAATCCTCCCCAGCTCATCCCGCTCAAACCGCACGACCCGATTCCCCTGCGAGAGTTCCACGATGTCGCCCGCTTCGTTGCGCTCGACCCTGACCACGTCCTCCTCACCGTCCCTGACCGAAACCACCCGCCCCAGCTCGTCGAGATCGTACTCGAACACCTCCCCGCCGGTCACGATGCGCACGTTGCCGGGCAGGTACGCAACGTCCACGGGCCGGTCGCCGCCGCGCACGGCGATCAGGCGCGCCTCGGCGTCGTAGTCGTACCGCCGCACCGTGGTCTCGCCCGCGACGGTCTCGGCCAGCGCGGCGACCTTGCCGTTCTCGCCCCAGGTGTAGGCGAGCGACCGGTCGGGCAGCGTAAGGGTCGAGACGCGGTTGGCGTCATCGAGGGTCATCTGCCAGTTCGCTCCCGTGGTGGACGACACGGCGGTCGTGACGCCCGCGGGGTTGCGCACGAGCGTGTGCTCGTCGCCGGTGCCTTCGGCGACGGTGTTGACGTCCGCGGCGTAGTCGTAGAAGTGGAGCGGTCCGCTCCAGGACCGCGTCACCCGGCCCGTCTCGTCGTACGAGGCGGCGAGGTAGGGGCGCTCCAGCGGATCGAGGGCGGCGCCGAGGCGGCCGTCGTCGCGGTATAGGTAGCGCCAGTCGCTGCCGGCGAGGTCGCGCGCGGTCTCGAGGCGACCGTCCATGTCGTAGGCGTAGCGTACGACCCGGCCGTGACTGTCGCGCAGCGCCGCAACGCGACCGGCGGCGTCGCGCTCGATGTCGAACAGCCTCGTGCCGTCGTGGGATACGGTCGACAGGCGTCCGCCCGCATGGTCGAACTCGATCCTGCGCGCCGGGGTCGCGGCGGCGGTGACTACATAGCGCGCTCCCGTCCCGTCCGCCGGCTCGAAGGTGCGCGTCGTGTCGCCGTCGGTCATCGTCGCCACGCGGATGCCGCCTGTGTCCTCGAACGTGAGGGTCGTGGCCGCGTGACGCGGGGTGGGAGGACTGGCCGCGTAGCCGGCTGCGCCCCAGGCGAAGGCGTGTCGCGCGCCGGCGTCGTCGACATAGGTCACCGCGTCGCCGTCGACGAGGAGTTCCTCGGCGAGCGACACCCGCCAGCCGGGGCCGAAGTCGGCGTTGCGGTCGATGCGAGAGTTGTACACGCGGGCGAAGATCACCGGACCCTGGGCCCGGGTCACGATGTCGCGGCGGCGGAACGTGAGGTTGCCGGCGCTGGTGTTGACGAAGCCGACCTGCAGGCCGTCGAACAGCGACTGCGGGTTGGCGAACAGGACGCTCAGGCGCGGCACGAGGGCCTCCTCCTCATTCTCCGGGCATGCGCACGATTGCCCGTCGGCGCTCCTTTCGGTGCCTTCCGGGCAGTTGCAGACGGCCGCATCGCTGTCCCAGGTTGCGCCTGGGCCGCATGTGCCGGGGTCGGGCGCCTCGCCGCACACCGCGGCGGTCCTCGCGGAGCACCGTTGCGGCAGGCGACGGTTGCGGTTGTCGTAGACGAGCCCCGGATTGCAGATGCAGATGCTGCCGACCTCGGTGGTGTCGTCGGGGCACCGGGACCGTTGACACTGGGTGTTGGTCAGGACGCGCCCCGCGTTCCGGCAGTGGACCTCATCGCCCGGATAATGATGGCCAAGTCGCGTGCAATGCCCGTCTATGCCTTCGGTCGGCAGTTCGGTGCAATGGCCCTTCGTCGACTCGACGTGGCCCTCGGGGCAGTCCTCGCAGGCGGTGCCGGCGTCGTCGGGAATCTTGCCATCCTCACAGCGCATGCAGTTCGGCGGCGTGCCCGCTTCGTCGAGGCCGCAGCTCTCAACCTCAGCCACGGGGCACGTGCCCGGATCGGTGGTCGTCTCGCCAGGGCAGGGCACGCACGCCGTCCTGGTCTCGTTCGGTACGCTCATTTCCGCGCACGGCCCGCACGTTCCGCCGGTGCCGGCCTGATCCGTGCCGCACGGCTCGCACCTGGTGCGTTCGCTGTCGGGACGACTCCCGTCAGCGCAAGTCTCGCACGAGCCGCCGGCGTCGGACTCCCTCGCATCGTCCGAACACCGCACGCACTCCGTGCCGGCGTCATTGGGCACCAATCCCTCGCCGCAGTCAGTGCAGTTGCCGGGCGTGCCGATCTGGTCACCGCCGCATGGCGGATCGGTGTCCA
>VXPR01000512.1 GCA_009839405.1 Gammaproteobacteria bacterium | reverse complement strand
TACGGGCGCGTTGGAAGTTTCGCTCGCGCGAAACTTCAAGGCGGTGGCCTCGCCGCCTTCCGCCGTGCCTCCTGGCACGCGTGCGCAGCCGCTGCCACAGCGGCGCCTCGTCGCCCTCGCTACGAGCGCTGGTGAGAAATGCGGGCTAGCGACCATCGCCGTGCAGGGCGACGAGACGTTCCGCCTCGGCGAGCAGGGCGCGGCCGTCATGCCCCATCGCATCCACCTTGGCCACCCAGCCGGCGATCACGGACGCGGTGGCCTGGCGCCACCGGGAGCGCTCTGCCGAGTCGAGGGGCAGAATCGAATGGCCCCGTTCCACTGCGATGTCACGACCGGGCCGTTCGTCGTCCTGCCACAGCCGGCCGAGCCGCCTTGCGAGCGCCATTCCGGTCGTGGCGTCCAGTACCTCCCTGACATCGGCCGGCAAGCCATCGTAGCGGGTCCTGTTCATTGCCAGCACGAAGGGAGTGCAGGAAAGCCCCACTTCCGTGTGGTGACGCGTGACTTCGTGAAGCCGGAACGGCCGCATGATGGTCCAGGGAATATAGGCACCATCCACCACCCCCCGGGAGAGCGCCTCGTAGGCTTGGGGAATGGGCATGCCAACCGGGACCGCGCCAAGAGCCTCGACAATGGCTGCGGCGGTTTGGGAAGCGGCGCGCACCTCGAGCCCCTTCAGGTCCTCGAGCGTGCGAACCTGCCGCTTTACCGTGTGAAGATGGCCTGGCGCCGTGACATGGAACACCAGTGGGTGCGTGTCGCCGTACTCGCCCTGCATCCACTGCCGATGGAACGCCGTCAACGCCGCGCTGGTCGCCACCGCGTCGGAGCACACGAACGGCAGCTCGAACACCTCGGTCAGCGGGAACCGGCCCGGCGAGTAGCCCGGAAGGGTCCAGGCGATGTCGACCACGCCATCCCGCGCTTGGCCGTAGAGGTCTCCGGGCCTGCCGCCAAGCTGCATGGCCGGATACACGCGGATCGTGACGCGCCCACCGGACCGAAGGGCGACCTCGGTGGCCCACGGCCGCAGGAACTCGGTCACGGCGATGGAACTCGGGGAGTTGAACGTGTGCAGCCGGAGTTCGACCGGCTCCGCCACCGAACTCCACGCCGCCCAGAGAACCCACCCGGACACACAGGCGCCAACTGCCGACCTAGCCCGCATTTCTCACCAGCCCTCGTTTGCGGACGACGATGCACTCGCTGTGGCCGCGCGAGGTGCTCGCGCGTCCTGCGGACGCATTCGCCTGTCCTTCGGACAGGTTCGCTCAAGCCGGCTCGACATAGTGCCCAGCTATGCCTGCGCACCCTACGGGCGCGTTGGAAGTTTCGCTCGCGCGAAACTTCAAGGCGGTGGCCTCGCCGCCTTCCGCCGTGCCTCCTGGCACGCGTGCGCAGCCGCTGCCACAGCGGCACGTCGTCGCCCTCGCTACGAGGGCTGGCGAGAAATGCGGGCTAGGAATCCAGTGCAAGGGTTCTCCACGACCTGCCTTCCGCCCGTATGTTCGCCGACGGGCGCATTTCTTGGCAACGGCAAGGGAGTGACTTGGCTATATGCGGGCGAGGTAGTCGGTGGCTTGCTGGCGGATTTCCGGGCGGTCGTTGCCTTGGCCGAGTTGTGCTGCGGCCCAGGCGTACTCGCGGATGTAGAAGGCGGTGCGCGTTCGATCGAGGTGTTCGGGGGAGGGTGGGGGCGTGCCGGCGGCTTCGCTCCAAGCCTGAACGCAGAGCCAAGTCGCCTCCTGCTCCCATTCGAGGCAAGTGCAAAGGCCCAGCACGTCGAACAGTGGATCGTTGTCGCCGGCGTGCTCCCAGTCCAGGGTGCGCCAGCCGCTCGGTGTGCAAAGGACGTTCCACGGATTCAGGTCGTTGTGGCACCCCCTTATGCGCGATGGCTGCCAAGACAGGCGTTGAAAGGCCGCTGCGGCGCGGTGGTCCAGGCAGCCGGCGTCCTTCGCCGCGCGGAAGTAGGCGGCAATGACCGCCTTGACGTCATAGCGCCGGATGCCGGCCGGAATCTCGCCGTGCAGGCGAGCGATGCAAATGCCGGTCTCCTCGGCGGAGGCCGGAGTCTGGGCAAGGGTCGGCGCATCGATCCATTCGGTGATGAGATGCCCTCTCGCTTCGTCGAACGCCACTACCGCCGGTGCCGAAGGCAGGGCGAGATAGGTCGCCTCGACGGGGCGGGGCCCGACACTTCGCACCACGCGCACCGCATAGTCGCGTCCGTCCACGGCGAAGCGCCAGTTGCGATTGGTGTAGCCACCGGTCAGCCATTGCATGGCATCGAGCGGTTGCTCCCGCCAAGCCGGCACCAAGGATCGAATCACCTGCCGGGCGTCGTCTTCGTGCGCGCCGTGCTCTCCGTCCACGGCGCCATCATCGCCGCCAAGCCCGACGATGCGCAAACGGGTACACTGCCGGCAAGCAGGAGCTTGCCCCGCGTAGTCAGTTCGCCACCGAACTGCCGACGCGCTTTGAGGGCGCGCAAGCGGGGTGGAAGCGTCGTTGCCAAGGCGCATGGTCATGGAGAGGTGGGGGCTGGGGCCAGTCCCCGGACGCAAGCGAGGGGATTGGCGGCGTGGACATCACCTTCACCCGCTTCGTCTCCGCGCTCAGAAACGCCGATGTTCGGGCATCGCCGGCGGAAACCCTGGTTGCCTTCGATGCCTTGCGCCAGGTGGGAGTGCGTGATCCAGAGCTGCTGCGCGATGCGCTCTCGCTGACCCTCGCCAAGACCCGCGCCGAAAAGCAACGCTTCGCGGAGACCTTCGAGCGTTTCTTCCACCAGCTTGCCTTTCGCGAGCCAGCAAAGCGCACGTTCCTGCGCGGCGCGAACCCGGATGACCTCTTGACGAAGCTCGATGGTCGCGTGTCGCCGGGGCTCCTGGCCACCATTGAGGACGTGCTGCGCGACGAACGGGACGACTTGGCGGTGCGTGTGCAGCAAGCCGGGGAGGCCGCCGGCGTACACGCGATTCGCACGCTGCGGGAGAAGGCAGGCGTTGCGGACGCCATCGGCCGGGCACTGGCCCTGAACGAACTCGATGGCGCGTTGGCGGCGGGCGGCGGCCTCGATGGCAACGAGGAGACGTTGCTGCGCTACCTGCGGCAATACTTCCGCCAGCAGATCCGCGACTACGTGGACGCCCAATACCGCCTGCATGTGGACCCCACCGGCAAGCGGGCGCTCGTGGACGCTGCGCTAAAGTCGAACCTCGACCAGCTTCCGCTGGCGTATCGCGACGACGTGCGTCGCGTGGTCGAAAAGCTGGCCGAGCGCCTCGCCCGCGACCATCGCAAGCGGCGCAAGCGCGCACAGCGAGGAACCCTCGACATCAAGCGCACCATCCGCAGCAATGTCGCCTACGACGGTGCGATCTTCGACCTGCGCTGGCGCCGGGTGGTGCGCGAGAAACCAACCGTGTTCGTGCTGTGCGACGTGAGCAATTCGGTGGCGCGAGTCGCGCGCTTTCTCCTCCTGCTCCTCTATGAACTCACGGACCTGTTGCCCAACATCCGCGCCTTCGCTTTTTCTAGCCACCTGGGCGAGGTGACGGACGTGTTCACGGATCGGCCCTCGGAGGAGGCGATCGAAGAGGCGCTCTTCCTCTGGGGCAAGGGCAACACCGACTACGCCCGCGCCTTCCTCGACTTTCGCGAACTATGCGGCGCCGAGCTCAGCCGACGCAGCACCCTGATCGTGCTCGGCGACGGCCGCAACAACTACTACGATCCCCGCCCCGATTTGCTCGAAGAACTCTCCCGGCGTTGCCGCCAGACCTTCTGGCTGAACCCGGAAACGCGCGACCAATGGCGCGAGGGCGATTCCGAAATGCGCCGCTACGCGCCCCACTGCACCACCGTTGCCACCTGCAACAAGCTGCGCGACCTCGAACGCTTCGCCGACCGGTTGCTCGCAACGACGCTGTAGGCGCGCAGGCCAACAGTTGCGAAGCGACTGCCGACGCGCTCGCAAGGGCGCGCTAGAGGTAAGCGCCGTAGAAAACCACTCAGTCGAAGGAGGAAGCGAGCTTCCTTTCGCAGTTTTTCGCGCTAGCGAAAAACTGCCAGAGCGCCGCGAAGCGGCGCTAGTTCACGCCGGTCACAAACCCCATCGTTGGGCCGATCTCTTCGTGCAGCGCGAGGTCCGCGATGTTGTCGAGCGGCGTCGGTTCGCGGTTGAGGATGACGAGACGGGCGCCTCGGCGGCTGGCGTACTCCGGGAAAGCGGCGGCGGGATACACGACGAGCGACGAGCCGATGACGATGAAGAGATCGCTGGCGTCGGTCATCTGTTGGGCGCGCTGCATCGCCTCTTCCGGCATGGCTTGGCCGAAGGAGATGGTGGCAGTCTTGATGATTCCGCCGCAGCGGTCACAGGGGTCGATGCGGCCTCGGGCGAGGAACTGCGCCTTGAGGTCCGCGAGTTCGAAGCGTGCCTGGCAGGAAAGGCAGGCGGCGTATCGCGAGTTGCCGTGCAATTCGACGATGCGGTCGTCCGGGATGCCGGAGTCCTGATGCAGGTTGTCCACGTTCTGGGTGATGACGCCGATGCACTTGCCCTGTTCCACTAGCCTCGCAACGCCCAAATGGCCTCGGTTGGGCTTGGCGTCGTCCCAAGTGGAGTCTCGGGACTCGAAGCGCCTCCGCCACGACTCCTGACGCACATCCTCGGACGCCACGAAGTCCTGGAACTCAATGGGCCTCATCTTGTTCCAGAGACCCGTGCCGGGGCTGCGGAAATCGGGAATGCCGGATTCGGTGCTGATGCCGGCACCGGTGAAGGCGACGATCCGCGACGCATCGCGGATCATCGAGGCAAAGCGGTCAAGGTCTTGCGGACTTGCCATCGTGTACCCTCCCTCCAAACGCATCCTCGCACCGCATGTGGTGCGTCGGGCTAAGGGGAAGCATATGCAATCCGTCGAGTTCTTTTTCGACTGCAGCAGCCCGTGGACGTATCTCGGCTTTGAGCAGATTCAGCGCACGCTTGCGCGCGGAGTCGAGAGCGGCGCGGTGGAACTGGTGTGGCGGCCGTTCTTGGTGGGCGGCGTCTTCAACACCGTCAACCCGAGCGTGTACGAGGGGCGGGCAAAGCCGGTGCCGGTGAAGGCGCGGCACTACGCGAAGGACCTCGCCGACTGGGCCCGTTACGTCGGCATTCGCATCGGTTCCCCGCCGGTGTTCCCAGTGAACAGCGTCAAGGCGATGCGGGGGGCGTTCTTTGCCGAGGAGCAGGGCGTGCTAGTGCCGTATGCGCGGCGGGTGTTCGAGAGGTATTGGGGCGACTTGGCGGACGTCTCGCAGGACGACGTGCTCGAAGGGATCGTCGGCGAGGTGGGCTTGGACGCAACCGCCTTCTTCGCGGCCATTCGCTCCGACGGCTACAAGGCTCGCCTGCGCGCCAACACGGACGAACTGATCGAGCGCGGCGGCTACGGCTCGCCGACCATGTTCGTCGACAGCGACGACATGTACTTCGGCAACGATCGGATCCCGCTCGTGGCGCATCGGCTGGGCCTGGCGCCGCCGAAGGGCGTTGCCTGACTCGGCAACCCTCTGCCAGGTTCCTTTCGAGAGCTGACCTCGGCAGGTGTCTCTCAGGACTGCCTTAGGCGGTCGAAAGCGCACGGATTGGGCGGGGTTCGTTCGGCCGCGAGGATCGACTCGGCGCATTGGCGCGCAGACATGGCGCTGGTGTCCACCTCCACGTCGTAGATGCACCCTGCATGAACGCTGTGCATGTGCAGGACGGCGGTGCCGGGGAAGCGGCCCGGGCGTTCGGTTTCGCGTTGGTTGAGGGTAGCTGCGTCGCAGTGGATGGCGGCGAAGATCACGTCGATGCCGGCCAATGCCGTCAGATAGTCGCTGAGGTAGTTGGGCTCGAGGCGCATGTCGTCCACCACCACGTCGTTGCCGGCCTTGGCGAACGCGGCGATGGCCTGCCGCATCCCCGTGAGCATTCTGAGGCCCACATCGCCGAAGCGGATGGCCGTGCCGGACATTGCCGGCCCGCCGGGTCCTTCCGACGCAAGTACGGGTATGACGTTTAGGCCGCGAGCCCCCGGCGTACCGTCAGGGGAGTTCAGACCGCGGAATCGATCTGGCAAGCCATCACGAAACTGGTCAAGCGCGATGTGCTGGATGGGCTCCGGGCGCAGTTGCTGGATCATCCGTGCCACCGTCGTCTTGCCGGCGCTGGAGGTGCCGTTCAAGAGAATGACGCGGCCGCTCACCGTGCCAGCCACGCTGGCCGTTCCCCCCAGGCGTTGGCGTAGCGTGCCGCATAGTCGTCGAAGGAGTGCCGCTGCGGCCCCGGCGCCGTCAGGCTGATGGCCGCGGTCAGGGCACCCGCGCGCATGGCGTCCGGCATCTCGGCGCCGCGCAGGCGGGCATCCACGAATCCGGCACGGAAGGCATCGCCGCAACCCGTAGGGTCCGTTACGTCGTCAATGGCCACTACGGGCACCCGTCCGGCCTCGTGTCCGCGCTCGAACCAGAGGGCTCCCGCACTCCCCAACGTGACGATCAGGCAATCGAGCGTGGCGAGCGCTCCACCCACGTGGCCTTGCAGAGTGCGGTGCTCGTACTCGTTGAGGATGACGCTCGATGACAGCTCGGTCAGCCTTTCGCTGTCGCTCGGCTGGAAGTCGGTGAGTCCCTGTCCCGGGTCACAGAGGAAGGGAATGCCGAGTTCGACCATCACCCGGGCGGCATCGACCATGTTCTCCGGTACATCCGGGGCCAGCACGGCGTAGTCAAAACCGCGTTCGGCAAACGCGCGCAGTCGAGGCAAGAAGTCTTGGCTGCGCGCAGGGCCGGGATAGAAGCCGGTGAACTGGTTCTGGTTTGCGTCGGTGATCACGAAGGCGTGCGACGAGTGCGCTTCCTCCAGCATCGTGATGCCGCCGGTGTCCATTCCGAGCGCCCGGAGGTGGCCGGCGAAGTCCGGTTGGTAGTCGCGCCCGACGAACGCGAACGGCGATGGTTGCTGGCCCAACAGGGCAAGGCTGTAGGCGATGTTCATCGCGCAACCGCCAAAGTCGCGCCGAATCTGGCTCAAATGAATTGAAAGATTGATGCCGTCATGGCGGGGCAGGCCAGCGAAGGTACGCGGGTACGTGGCCGCGTAGTCGATGGCAAGTGTGCCTGTTACCAGTATCCGTGCCATCGAGGGATGTTAGCAGCCTGCCTCGCATGGAACAGATTCCTCAAGTCGTTGATTTAGGGCAACGTGCATCGAGGCCTAGCCAACACCAACGTGCCGGCCGGATACCGCTCCGTGCGACGCGAATCGGAGCGAGGGCCCGTCACGCTCCTCGCGCCAAAGGCGAAGCAACCAAGGGCCCGAAGGTGCAACCAGCCATCACCCCGCGAGACGGGCATGTCGGCGGCGTGGAAGCGGCCCTGTTCCCTGCCGCCCACGGCCCGGCCTTCCCCGCCGGGATGAAAACTCCCATTGATGACGCATCGGGGCGCAGCCTGTACATTGCGGCGTTTCCGTGTCGCGGGCTTGGTGCCCGTCTGGGGGGACGGTGCAGGGGCTTGTTGGTCTGGTCGTGATTCTTGGGTTGGCGTGGCTGTTCTCCGAGCGGCGGCGGGAAGTGCGCGTGCTGGAGGTGGCAGTGGGTTCGGCGCTGCTGTTTGCCGTGGGGTTCGTGCTCCTGAAGGTGCCCCTCATCTCCGACTCGATTCTGCTCTTGAATGCGCTGGTCGTGGCACTCGACCGTGCCACCATGGCCGGGACCGAGCTCGTGTTCGGCTATCTCGGCAGCGACACGCACCCGTTTTATCCGGAACGGTCCATGCCGGTGATCTTCGCCTTTCGGGTGTTGCCGCAGATCCTGGTGTTCAGCGTTGTGGTGGCAATCCTCTGGTACTGGCGCGTGTTGCCGCTCGTGATTCGTGGCTTTGCCTGGGCCCTGCGCCGCGCTTTGCGGGTTGGGGGTGCCGTGGGCGTGGCTGCGGCGTCGAGTGTGTTTCTCGGCATGGTGGAGGCGCCGCTGGCGATTCGCGCATATCTCAACCACCTGTCGCGCTCGGAGTTCTTCGTGGTGATGACCTGCGGCATGTCCACCGTTGCCGGCTCCATCATGGTGGTGTACGCGACCATCCTTGGACCCGTGCTCGACGGCGCTCTGGGGCACATCTTCGTCGCCTCGATCATGAGCGTGGTGGGAGCGGTGGTGATCGCGCGCATCATGATTCCCGAAACCCGGGAGGCGACCGCCGGAGACATGGCCGACTCGCTCAAATACGACAACATGATGGACGCGATCTCGCGCGGAACCATGGACGGGCTGCGGCTCGTCGCCTATGTCGCCTCCACGGTCATCGTGCTGGTGGCATTGGTGGCGCTCGTCAACCATGTGCTCGGCCAGTTCGAGGTGCTTGGGGAGCCACTCACGGCACAGCGCATCCTCGGCTGGGTGCTGGCGCCGCTGGCGTGGAGCATGGGGATTCCCTGGCAGGACGCGCCGGAGGCTGGCGCCCTGCTTGGCACCAAGGTGATCCTGAACGAGCTCTTCGCCTACTTCGACTTCGCCGCCATTGCCGGGACCTTGGCTCCCGAGTCCCGCCTGATCCTTACCTATGCCCTGTGCGGGTTCGCCAACTTCGGCAGCGTCGGCATCCTGATCGGCGGCATCGGCGCCTTGGTGCCCGACCGGCGCGGCGAGATGCTGGCGCTGGCGCCACGCTCGATCGTTTCCGGAACGCTGGTGGCTTGCTTGACCGGAGTGGTGGTGGGGTTGATTGGCTAGGCAGGTCGTGCGAGCAAGGCAGAGGCGGCGCCGGCGGCGTATTCGATGTCGGCGTCATCGACGTCGAGGTGCACCACCCAGCGGGACCCGCTGACGAGCACACCGGCAGCGTCCATCACCTGCACCATGCGCGCGATGGGCACATCCTCCACGAAAACCATGTTGGTGTGACAGGTTACGTTCAGTCCATGCGACGCCAGGGCATTCGCAAGCGCTCGTGCGCGCTGATGATCCTCGCTCAGGCGCTCGACGTTGTGCTCGAGCGCATACAAACCGGCGGCCGCCAGCATTCCGGCTTGGCGCATCCCGCCGCCGAGCACCTTGCGCCAGCGGCGGGCTTCGTCGATGAAGGCGGCGCTGCCGCACAGCACCGATCCCACCGGCGCCCCGAGGCCCTTCGATAGGCACACCGAGACCGTGTCGAAGTGTCCTGTGATCTCGGCTGCCGGAACGCCCTCGGCGATGGCGGCGTTAAACAGGCGCGCACCGTCGAGATGCAGCGCGAGGCCTTTGCGCTCTGCCAGTGCCTCGGCGCGGGCGAGATAGGGCAGGGGCAGGGCCTTGCCGGCTTGGGTGTTCTCCAGGCACAGGAGCCGGGTGCGGGCAAAGTGGAAGTCGTCCGGTTTGATCGCCCGAGCAACCGCCTCGAGATCCAGCGTACCGTCGCCCTCGAACGGCACCGGCTGCGGCTGGATGCCGCCGAAGACCGCGGCGCCACCGCCCTCGAAGCGGTAGGTGTGCGCCATCTGGCCGGCGATGTACTCGTCACCTCGGCTGCAGTGGGTGAGGAGCGCAGCGAGATTCGATTGGGTGCCGCTCGCTACGAAGAGGCCGGCTTCGAAGCCGAGCCGCTCGGCGCAAGCGCGCTCAAGGCGGTTTACGGTGGGGTCTTCGCCATAGACGTCATCGCCCACCTCGGCCGAAGCCATGGCGTGGCGCATGGCGGCGCATGGCCGGGTGACCGTGTCCGAGCGCAGGTCGACGACCTTGGCCGTCGACAACGCCAGCTATCCTGAAGGTATCGCCGGAACCCGCGTCAGTTGCCGGCGGCTAACGAGACGTTGTACACACCCGCCTGCCGTGCCGAGTCCATGACATGGATCATCTTCTCGGTAGTGGATTCCGGGTGCGGCTGGATGATGACCGGCGCTTCCGGGTTTTCGGCGTGCAGCCGTTCGATGTTGGCGCGCACGGAGCGAATGTCCACATCGCGTTGGGCGATGATGATGCGGTCGCGGCTGGTGATGCGCACGACGATGCTCTTCTTGTCCGGGTCCACCGTCTTCGGCTTGTCATCCTCCGGCTGGTTGACATCAAGGCCAACTTCCTTGACGAACGTCGCGGTGACAATGAAGAAGATCAGCATGATGAAGACGACGTCCAGCATGGGCGTCAGGTTGATCTTCTCTTCGCCCCCGTCTTCGCTGTTTCGCTTGAAGCCTTTGCGCACCGCACCCTCCCCGCAGGCTCGTTGGTGTTCCCCAAGGGCGCGTAGTGTAGGGGCATTCCGTGCTGTTCGCTAGTGTCGCGCCCCGGCGATGCGGCGGCCGGCCCCTGGCGGGAATCCGCGGCCGGTCAGGTGCGCTAGCCGTAGCTGCGAGCGAACGCGAGCACGCGCGCCCTTCAGGGCGCGCTAGTGCGGCGCGTTGCGTGACCGCAGTGCGCTGAGCAGGCGTGTCGCCGGCACGGCCCAGACCAGGAAGCAGGCCGCGAGGAGGGCGATGGTCAAGGGCGCGCCAACAAAGACTCCGAGGGTGCCGTCGGAGAGCAGGAGGGTGCGGCGCAGGTTCTCTTCGAGCATCGGGCTCAGGATGAAGCCGAGCAGCAGCGGCGCCATCGGGAAGCCGTTGAGGCGCAGGGCACAGGCGGCAATGGCGAAGCCGAGCATGAGGAAGACATCGAACGGGTTGAGCGAGGTGAGATAGACACCGAGCAGCGAGAAGGCCACCACGAACGGAATCAGCACGCGGCGCTTGAGGTGGATGATGCGCGACAGCCACGGGATGAGCGGCAGGTTCAACGCCAGCAGCACGAGGTTGCCGAGATACATCGACACGATCACGCCCCAGAACACCGCCGGTTCCGTTTCCAAGAGGCGCGGTCCCGGTTGGATGCCGTAGCTCAACATCACGCCGAGCAGCACGGCGGTGGTGCCGGAGCCGGGGATGCCGAGGGTGAGCAATGGCACGAACGAACCCGTGCAGGCGGCGTTGTTGGCGGATTCCGGTGCTGCTACGCCGCGTGCAGCGTCGGCCTCGTCGCCGCGCCGGAAGCGCTTTTGCAGGTCGTAGGCGAAGAAGCTTGCAAGGGTGGCTCCCGCGCCCGGCAATACCCCGACGAGGAAGCCGAGGACGGAACTCCGCCCCACGGTGGGGGCAATGGCGCGGGCGTCGCCGGCATGGAGCCGAACGCGCTTGCCGACGCGATCCGGCACCGGTTCCGAGTCTCCCCGCACCAGCATGTGGAATGCCTCAGCCAAAGCGAACGTTGCCATCGCCAGCAGCACGAAGCCGATACCGTCGGCGAGGTCCGCACGGCCAAAGGTGAATCGCTGGATGCCGGCCGAGGGATCTGTGCCCACGGTTCCGAGCATCAGGCCGGCGAGTGCAGAAATGAGCGAGGCCAGCACCTTGCCGCGCTCGGCGAAGGCGGCGATGCTCGACAGCGCAAACACCAGCACGAGGGTGTATTCCGGCGACTGGAACTGCATCGCCAGGCTCGCGAGCGAAGTGGCGAACAGCATCAGCGCCAATGCCCCGAAGGTACCGCCGCCGAAGGAAGCGAATGCGGCCAGCGCGAGAGCGCGGCCGGCTTCGCCTCGTCGCGCCATGGGGTAGCCGTCGAACGAGGTTGCCACCGTCGATGCCACGCCGGGCGCATTGATCAGAATGGACGATGTGGAACCGCCGAACACCGCGCCGTAGTACACGCCAGCCATCATGATGAGGCCCGCCGCCGGTTCCATCGAATAGCTCACCGGAATCATCAAGGCGATGGCCGTGATGGGGCCGAGCCCCGGCATCATGCCGATGAAGGTGCCGGCGAGGCAGCCGAACGCCACCCATGCGAGATTGCCCGGATCGAGTGCCGTGGCCAGGCCAGTGATTATCCCTTCCCACATGGGCCTTGCAGACGCGTGCTACGGCTCAGTCGAACCAGAGGCCGGGATCGAGATAAACGCCGAGCAGCTTCTCCACCACGAGCCAGCCAAGGAGGGCCAGGGCAGCGGGAGCGCCGAGCACCACCAACCAGCGACGTTCGCCGGTGGCGAGCAGTGATGCTACCAAGAGCAGGACCGTGGATGGCCACAGACCGGCGAAGGGAATCAAGAGGCCAAACACCACCACGGCGGCGGCGATTAGGCCCGCGGTGCGCCAGCCGCGCCAGTCTCGCGGGTTCGGCGGATCCCCAGCGACGTTGCCTTGCACCTGCATTCCACGCACCAGGAGCGGCACGCACAGGAGCGCGAGCAACACGGCATAGATGAAGGGGAGGGTGCGGGCGTTGAGGGCTTCCGCCGCCGACCAAGGATCGAGTTCGATGCGGTTCGCCGTCCAGCCGTAGGCGATGGCCAAGACGAGAAAGGTAAGCGGCGCGATCCGCCGCGTCATCGGACGAAACCCAGCGCCTGCATGGTCGTGCGGAGCTGTTCCTCCTGCTGTTCGAGAAAGCGCGTGTAGTCCTCGCCGTCGTGATCGAGGGTTGCCCAGCCACGCCGTGCAAGCACTTCCTGCCACTGCCGTGATGCGCGTAACGCCCGGAACCATTCGATGGCACGGCTGAGATCGTCCGCCGGCATCTCCCGGGCACCAAACATGCCACGCCAGTTGGCGAAGGCGAGGGGATAGCCGAGTTCGGTGAGTGTGGGCGTGTCGAGGCCACCGATGCGCTCCGGCGAGGTCACGGCGAGTGGCCACACCTCGCCGGCCTCGATGAAGGGCATGGTCTCGCCGAGGCCGGTGGAAAGCATGGCCACCTCGCCTCCAAGCAATGCCAGCAACGCCTTGCCGCCGCCGTCGTAGGGCAGGTAGCGCACCTGGCGTGGGTCGATGCCACCCGCTTCCAGCGCGAGCGCAAGCACGATGTGATCGAGGCTGCCGCGCACGGAGCCGCCACCGACGACGATCGCGCCGGGGTCCTCGCGCAGGCGCGCGAGCGTGGCTTCCCAGCCTGTCTTCGGCGCATCGGCCGCGACCACGAAGACGCCGTAGTCGGCGATCAGTGCTGCCACCGGGGTTAGGTCACGAAAGCTGTAGGGAAACAGGCCATGCAGGCTACGGACGATCAGCGGCGACGAATTGACGAGCAACGGAAAGTCGTGGCGACCGGCGTTCTCCATGAACCATCCCATTGCCCGCCCGCCGCCGCCACCGGAAAGGTTTTCGAAGGAAACGGACTCGACGAGGCCCAGGTCTCTGAGGACACGGCCAGACTCGCGCGCCGTGCCGTCGAGGCCGCCGCCTGGGCCGGCGGGGATGACGACGTGAATCGCTTCTGCCCCGACCGAAAGGGCACCTACCAAGGTGAGCCCGGCCAAGAGACCCTGCGCTCCCTTAAGGGAACGCCTCAGGGCCGACGCCGTGCCTCGCATGGGAAGCGACCTTGCTCCCAGCGTTCCACGTGATGGCATCGTCGGGATCAGACGTTCAAGTGGTTGAGGGGTGCCCCAGGCGTGTCCCACGGCATCGACACCAGCTGACCAGTGGAGGAGAGCGTGATGTAGGCGGTGGTTAGGTCCTCGCCGCCGAAGCAGACGTTGGTCGTCAGCCGGTCGGGCATGGGGACGAACTTCGGCTCGCGTTCATCGGGATAGACCGTGGTGACGCCGCCGTCAATGATAGTGGCGATGCAGGCGCCACCATCCGCCGCCACCGCCAGCGAGTCGAACAGGAAGTAGCCTTGCCGACCGCGCAGGAGCCGGCCGCCGTCGGGGCGGTCGGCACGTTCGCCGGCGAGTTTGCCCGGGCCGGCGAGAGGCCAGGCCCAAAGCCTGCCAGTTGGCGTTTCCGCGACATAGAGCTCGTCGCCAGTGGGGGATAGGCCTACGCCGTTGGGTGCTTCGAGTGGGAAGATGACCTCCTCGATGTGGGTGCCATCCGCCTTGGCATAGAAACCGCCGGTGCGATCGCGGTCTCTCGGCCGGTTCTTGCCGTGGTCGGTGAACCAGAAGCCACCGTGGGCGTCGAACACCAGGTCGTTCGGACCGCAAAGGCGAACGCCGTCGGCCGCTTCATAGATCGTCTCCACGGCGCCCGTGGCAAGGTTGACGCGTTCGATCCGCCCACCGGTGTAGTCGGCCGCCTGATCGCCGGGATAGATGCGTCCGCGCCGTTCCACCCAATCGAAGCCGCCGTTGTTGCAGATGTAGCAATGCCCGCCGGGGCCGATGGCGGCACCGTTGGGGCCACCGCCGGTTTCTGCGACTACCTCGACCCTGCCATCCGGTTCCACCCGGGAGAGGGTGCCTCGAGCGATCTCGACGACGAGCACGGAACCGTCGGGCATGGCGATCGGGCCCTCCGGAAACTTGAGACCGGTGGCGACGACATTCAGTTCTTGATTCACTTTCCTTCCTTGCTGGCTGCGCTTCACTTACCTGCTGCGCTTCGCGGACTGTTACGCTTTTGCCTTCGCGCTGCTTGGGTGGCCAAAGGCGCGTCAGCACCACAAGAACCGTTGCCTTCGGGCAACGCTTCTTGCCGCACCCCAAGCCCTCCTGTCATCCTGTCGGGCATACCGGGCGCGTGGGCCCGGCCGGGGGACCCCCAACGGTGAAAAGAAATGAAAA
>VXPR01000469.1 GCA_009839405.1 Gammaproteobacteria bacterium | reverse complement strand
ATGCCGGGCTGGTGCATGTCCAGCAGAACGAAGCTGATGCCTTCGTGCTTTGGTGCATCGACATCGGTTCGGACCAGCGCATACATCCAGTCGGCGGAATGGGCGCCGGATGTCCAGATCTTGCGGCCGTTGATGGCGAAGTGGTCGCCGCGCACTTCGGCGCGGGTTTGCAGGCTCGCAAGGTCCGAGCCAGCGCCCGGTTCGCTGTAGCCTTGGCACCAAGTGCGTTCCGTGCGCACGATGGCCGGCAAGTGGCGCCGCTTCTGGTCTTCGCTTCCGAGCTCGAGCAGCGTCGAGCCGATGACCGAGGCAGCGATGCCGATCAGGGGGAAGCGGGCATCGATGCGCCGCAACTCGTTGATGAGCACACGGTTTTCGGCATGCGAAAGACCGCCGCCGCCATACTCCGTCGGCCACATGGGCGCCGTCCAGCCCCGCTCGAGCATTCGCTCGAACCAGCGTCGTGCATCCGCGTCCTCGCTGTCTGGGCGGACGCCATCAAGGGAAAGCTTGGATCGACGAGCCCCCGGCGGACAGTTCGCGGCCAGCCACGCCCGCGTCTCGCTCTGAAAGTCGTCGATCGCCGTCACAAGCGCCTCCATCCGTTTGGGTTCGCGGGCGCGTCCGCGAACCCAAACTACCACGGTCCGGCAGGCGCTATAGTCGCACCGCCATCGACAGGCCCAAGAACAATGCTGAGACCCAAAGCCCACTGGTTCGCCTACCTCCTGAACCTGCCTTCCCTGCTCCGGAGCGTGCCCTTGATGCGCCTCAAGGCGGACTCCCACTACACGATTGCCGACTACATCGAGGGGCAGGCCGCGAGGTACGCCGACCGGCCGTTCATCCTCTTCGAGGAGCGGACGATCAGCTATCGCGAGTTCAATGCGATGGCAAACCGAGTTGCCCATTGGGCGCTGTCGGTCGGGCTCCGTGCCGGCGACGCCGTGGGGTTCATGATGACCAACCGGGCCGAGTACGTGCCGGTCTGGAGCGGGCTTGCGAAAATCGGCGTCAAGGCTGCGCTCATCAACACCAACCTGAAGGGACAGAGCGTGCTGCACGCTCTCGAAGGAGCCGACGCAACGCACCTGCTGGTGGGTGCCGAATGCATCGGCAATCTCGCCGGCGTTGCCAGTGCGCTGTCAGGCATGGCGGTGCATGTCATTCCAGAGGACGGTGTCGATGCGATCGACCTTGCCGGCGCCGACGACGTCGGCGCTGCACTCTCCCGCCAGCCGGAGTCGAACCCGGACGCCGAGCACAGGGAGCCGGTTCGCACGGGCGACTCCGCGTTCTACATCTACACGTCCGGCACGACGGGCCTGCCCAAGGCGGCCAAGTTCAACCACCAGAAACTCGCGCTGTTCGGCATGCTTGGTCCCTTGCTGGGGCTGCGCAAGGGGCAAGTGGTCTACAGCACCCTGCCCCTCTATCACGGCGCCGGTGGCGTTGGCGCCGTGATGATGGCGATGGGCTCCGGTGGCGTCATCGCCGTCGCCCGCAGGTTCTCCGCCTCGACGTTCTGGGACGACGTGCGCCGCTACGACGCGACGGCGTTCATGTACATCGGCGAAATGTGCCGGTTTCTCCTCCGCCGGCCGGCGAGCGCCGACGACGGGCGTCACAACCTGCGGTTCATGTTCGGCAACGGCCTCAGAGCCGACGCGTGGACGGCGTTCCAGGATCGGTTCCGCGTGCCCCGGGTCGTCGAGGCCTACGGGGCGACGGAGAGCAACACCGGCGCCATCAACTTCGCGGGCAAGCTTGGCTCAGTTGGAAAGATGATCGGCGGAGCGATCCTGCTGCGCTACGACATCGACAAGGACGAACTGATCCTGGACGAGAACGGGCACTACGAGCAATGTGCCGATGGCGAGGTGGGCGAACTCGTCAGCAGGATGCCCCGCGATCCGAACGCCCTCCGAGGCCAGTTCCAGGGCTACACCAGTGCCGAGGCGACCGAGCGGAAGATCCTGCGCGACGTCAAGCACCCCGGCGATGCCTACATGCGCAGCGGCGACCTGCTGCGCCGGGACGCCGAGGGCTATTTCTACTTCGTTGACCGGATCGGAGACACCTTCCGCTGGAAGGGGGAGAACGTCTCGACCCAGGAAGTGGCCGAAGCGCTGGCGGGCTTTCCGGGCGTCGAGACCGTCAACGTCTATGGCGTTGAAGTGCCGGGCCACGAAGGACGCGCAGGAATGGCCGCGATTGCGCTCGAGGGAGGGCGAAAGGCAGCGTTCGATGTGCATGCGTTCCACGAACTGGCCGTCACCAAGCTGCCCTCCTACGCGGTCCCCGTCTTCCTGCGTCTGCAATCTGAATCCGAAGTCACGACGACCTTCAAGCTGACCAAGGTCAAGTTGCAGGGCGAGGGCTATGACCCGAACGCGACCGAAGACCCCATCTACGTCCGCGATGCCGAGGCGCGCACCTACGTCCGGTTGCACGACAGGGCGGCAGCCTACGTGCGCTGATTACCCTCCGCCCGACGCCTTTGCTCGTAGAGGCCGAGCGCATGCAGGGGGAAGTACAGGCGATACAGCGGATAATCCAGCACCCCTGAACGGGCATAGACGCCAGCCGGGTCCTGTCTCGGCCAGCCGCCGTCGCCTTCCTGTGCGTCGAGGAGGAAATCGACTCCGCGCCTGATCGCGCCCCCGTTCCCGTCACCGGCTTCGAGCAGTGCCATCAGCGCCCACGCGGTCTGGATGATCTGGCTCTCCCGGTGCGGCACATACCGACCAGTGAGGCAACTGCTGTGGTGTTCGCCCCATCCGCCATCGCTCTGCTGGCGCTCGAGCAGCCACGCCGATGCCCGGCGCAAGGCCGGGTCGCCGACTCGGGCGCCGGCGGCGACGAGGCCCCGGATACCGAACATCGTGCCGTAGATGAACCAGACGCCCCATGCACCACGCCACGACCCGTCGCTTGCCTGGGCACGGCGCAACCACACTGCACCGCGCGAGATGGCACTCGTGACCTCGCTGCCCGCCAACTGTGGAAACTCGCGACGACAGGCGGCGAGCGCGGCAATACAGGAGGTGGTGCACTCCACGTAGGAGTCTTCGGTCATCGCGTCCGCGAACATCTCCGAAGGATTCAGCCATTCGACGCGCACCGTGCGCCGCGCCTCGTAGCTGCCGAAGCCCCCGTCGCGGTTCTGGCCCTTCAACATGAAGCGGATCGCCTGCTCGAGCGCCGCCACATCGGCGGCGTGCCGGTGGCCCGCGATGATGCCGAGAGCGGCCTCCCCCGTGCAGTCGCTTACGGGCCAGCCCTGCCAGGCCCTGCCCAGGCACCAGCCGCCTCGGGGATCCGTTCGATAGGCCTCGCGAAACCCGTCAAAGGCAACGCCGATCTGTTCCCGCTGCAGGTAGTCCGCTCCCCTTCGCAGCGCATCCGGCACGCCGGCAAAGTCGGCAACCGTCTCGAGCGCCTGCTGGGCAAAACCCGTGTCCCACGTCGGCGTTCGCTGCAGCGCAACCCGGGCACCCTGGCTTTCGTCTTCCCAGATCCAGCGCTCAAGCTGCGCCAGTGTTTCGGGCAACTCGGGATCGTCGGGGTCGTTCAGCCACAGCACGAGGATATTGAGAAGGCCGTTCAGTGGCGAAAGGTTGGCATGGTTCGTCCCCTTGAGCTCCCATCGGACCTGCTGGACGATCGCCGCCACGCAGCGACTGCGCAGCCCCGGTCCGTGAAACCGCTCGAAAAGGCGCGCAAGCCGATACGCCATGCGCAGCCAAATCGTCGGCGGCACAAAGACATCCGCTTGCCGCAGGCGATCACGGCTGGCGGCGAAATCCACGTGGTCGAATCCCTGCGGGAACAGCTCCTCGCGCAACGCTCGGGCGGTGGGCGTCAGCGGTGCCGAGAACCGACGCGGGTAGATGAACGCCATGCCCATGTAGATGAGCCGAGAGTGGCAGTACCAGTTCGACGGATGCAGCGGCAGCCAGCGTGGCAGGCGCCATAGTTCCGGCAGGATCGGGTTGACGCCCCGCCAGTCGTAGAGATTGAGGAGAGCGAGCCAGAACTTGCCCCAGCTCGGGATGCCGGTGACCCCCGCCGTCTGAATGAAGCGGCGCGCCGGAGCGATCAGGGGATCGTCAGGGTGCACTCCCAACAACCTCGCGGCGACATACACCAGGGTCGTGACAAAGAGGTGCGGGCGCGCAGCCTTGTGGAACCCCCAAAGGTCATCCTCCACACGCGCGCGTCCGAAGTACGTCAGCAAACGCCGGCGCCGACCGGGATCGATCGGGTGGCCAACCACGTGATGCACGAGCACATACTGCGCCGTGAGCATGGGGCACCAAACCAGTTCGGCTTCCCACGCACCGTCCTCGCCTTGCAGTTCGAGCAGGCGCGAAATCGCTCGCCGCAACCCGGCATCGACGTTGCCGGGCGCGCCTTCCGTCACGGGTCCCTGGGGCAACGGGGGACAGGCATGGAACGAAGGAAGGCGCGCGCCAAAGCAGCCAGGACTAGTGCCTCGCCGTTTCGGTCCTTGGTCTTTCTCACGTTGCGGAGCAACGAAATGCCACGCGCGAGCCACGCGAGGCGCAGGACGAGCGCCCGTACGGTGGCACTGGGCCGGTGCGAGGAGCCCTCAGCTCGGGGGTGCGCGAGGGGCTTCCCCTCGCCAGAGGAGCCCTCAGCTCGGGGGTGCGCGAGGGGCTTCCCCTCGCTAGAGGAGCCCTCAGCTTGGGGGAGCGCGAGTGAGGACCCTTCGGCGCGAGCACTCAGAAGTTCCGCGCCAGCGGAACTTCCAACGCGCCCGCAAGGGCGCGCGAGCGGGAGGGGCTTCCCCTCGCTAAAGGTGCCGCGGCCCAAGGCCCTCGGAATCGCTGATGCTACGGCGCGCGCCACCAGTCCCGCCAGCGTCACACCCAGGCGACCTGCCGAGGTGTCCTCGCAGGCAAGCATGGCAACGGTCCGCGTCCGAACCGCCGGACTTGCCCGCCAGCGCCGATACACGGTCTGCCGCAGCGACACCGACTCGGCACGATGATCGGCGAAGACCTCATAGAGCCCCAAGGCGAGGAGTTCGGGCGCACGTGTGGCCCGAGTTCGACCGGCCACGAACGCCTCGAAGTCGCCACCTTCGGCAAGCGCAAGTGCATCGCCAAAGCCGAGGGTCAACCCCACGGCAGTCATCGGGTGGTAGTTGCCAGCGGCATCGCCGATCAGCACGCGATCCGCCGTGCCATAGCTCGTACGCGGCCTGATCTCGTTGGCCGCAACGACCACTCGTCGCTCCCGCACCGCCTCGACGAATGCCTCCCTGAGCGCCAACGGCAACAAGGGCGCGTAGCATTGCTCAAGCAACGCCATGCGGTTTTGCGGTTCCCATCGCTCCACCGGCACATCCGCCATGACCCGAACGCTCCGGCCACCGAGGTCATACATGAGAATCGGCCCCGGTGCGCCAAGGATCACGTGGCCATACCCGGCAAACGGCAGGCTGACCCCCTTGAGCAGGACACCCACCATCCGCGAACAGGTCATCCGACGCGTCGGCAGGCCCAGCGACTGGCGCACCACCGATGCCCGACCATCGGCACCAATGATTCGGCCTGCGCTCAGCGCGTGGGTGGCGCCTTGCTGGGAAAAGGTGAGCTCCCGAGCCTCGACCGTCCGCACCCGGGCGCTGCAGATGAAATCAATTGCCGGTTCGTTCACCACGGCGCCACGCAGCTCCGAGACGATCGTGGCGTGGTCGCAGGTCAATCCGAAAGGCCCCGCCCGATAGGGAAGTGAGATAGGGCGTTCCTCCCCCTCCGGGAACACCACGAAGCCCTTGCCAACGCTGCTGCCGGGGTGGTCTTGGAGGGGAACGCCGGCGTTGCGCAGGGCATCTACCGCCGGCGGATGCAACCATTCGCCGGCGAGACGCCGCGAGGCCTTGAGGTTCGCTTCGAGCAGTGCCACCCGCGCGCCTCGCTGGGCGTGTGCCAAGGCGCAGAAGCTGCCCACCGGACCCGCGCCAACGATGGCGACGTCATAGTGGCCCATGCGCTACGCAAGCCCTTTGTAGAAGGCCCGCACGAGGCTCGTGCCGCGTCGGTCGCCAAGGAGGTCGAAGTCCATCCGGTTCATGGCGTATGCCAAGCATGCGCGGTTGCTGTGATCCAGGATCACTATCGATCCCCCACCGCCCACCCAGAAGCAGGAGCGCGTACCTTCTGGCATCAGCCTCGAGAAGGGACCGTCGATGCCATAGCCGATCCCATGCCGCGCGCCCATGCCCTTGATGGCACCTTGCTCGCGGAAGATCTGCTCTATGGTGGCCGGCGCGAGGAGGTCAACGCCAAAAGCCGTGCCGCCATTGGCAACTACCGTCTGCGCCCGCACCACCGAACGGGCATTGCCGTGGCCGTTGACCGCGGGAAGCTCAGCGCGGCGGAACTCTTCGCTGTTGGTGACTGGCGGCCGAACGCTCGGTGCCGACGACTGACGCTCCTTCATGTAGCGGGCGAGCCTGGCCGGCATCGCGCCGCTGCCGAGCATTTCGCCGGTGCGGCAGAAGTGCCGGGGGTCCAAGCCAATGTGGAAGTCGACGTCGAGGGGGCCCGCGACGTGGTCACGGAAGAACTCGCCAAGCGACAAGCCGGTGATCCGGCGCACGATTTCCCCGACGAGGAATCCCTGGGTGAGCGCGTGGTAGGCGCAATCCTCCCCGGGACGCCAAGCCGGTGCCTGCCGCTCCAGCACGCCGATGACGTGCTCCCAGTCGTAGAGCTCGGCATGGGTTAGCGGCTCTCCGAAATCGGGCAAGCCGGCGCTGTGTCCCATGATGTGACGGACTTCGGTGGTCTCCTTGCCGTTCTGCCCATACTCGGGCCAGTAGTGGGTAACGGGGGCGTCGAAGGAAAGTTCCCCCCGGTCCACGAGCAGTAGCGCGCACAGCGCCGTCATGGTCTTCGTCACGGAGAAGACACAGACCAGCGTGTCGTCCTCCCAAGGCAGTGTCCCCGCCGCGTCACGGTGCCCGGCCCATAGGTCGGCGACGAACTCGCCCTCCACAGTGGCGGCGAAGCTGGCGCCCACCTCGCCACGCTCGGTGAAGTTGCGCTCGAACTCCTCGCGCAGCGTCACGAATGCCGGGTCGCAATGACCGTGGATTTCCACGTTGGCTACGCCCGGCCGGTCGATGGGCGCTGTGCCAAAGAGTCGCTCTCAGCGTGCATGATCGGCACCCGCGAGGCCGCCTGTGCGCTCGGCCACGACGGTTCGCGCGTGCAGTAGCGCCGTCGCGGCGCGGTCAACCACCACCATGACCGCCGGCAGGAACAGCAAGAGGCCGAGGCCCGCGAGTGCCAGGCCCCCGACCAAGCTCACCACCACGGGCAGGAATGGGTCCACCGACTCCGCCCTGTTGTAGAGAAGCGGCATGAGTCCGACGATGGTGGTGACGGTCGTGAGGACGATGGGACGCGCCCGCAAAAGCGCCGCGCGCAGTACCGCTTCGCGCAGCGTCACGTCGGGTTCGTCACGGCGAATGCGGTTGTGCATGTCGAGCAGCACCAAGGCATCGTTCACCACAACGCCAGTCGCCGCCACCATGCCGAACATCGACACCAAACCAATGTCGTAGCCGAGCGCGAGGTGCATGTACAACGCCCCGCCAACCGCGAGCGGCAACCCCGCCAGCACATAAAGCGGCTGGATGACGCTGCGAAGCTGCAGCGACATGAGGACGAACATGGCGAGTATTGCCGCCGGAACGCTGATGCCGAGCATGCCCACGATCTTGGCCGTGTCGCGGGACGAACCGTCCGGCAGCAGGCCGAGTCCCGGGTACTCGGCCGCGAGTTCCGCAAACCACTCGCCGATGACAATCGCTCTGAGCTCCCGGGAACTGGTCGCCTGGACGTTGTAGAGCGCGTTCATGGTCACCGCCGGCCGACCATCGACGCGCTGGCGCTGCGCCAGTTGCCGGGTCTCGACCAAGCGGGCTTGACTGGCGAAGGAGGTCAGTTCGCCGTTCGGCAGGCGAATCAGCTCGTCGTCGAGATCGGCACGGCGCGCGCGGCGCTCCATCGGATAACGTGCCATGACCTCCAGTTCTTCGGCGTTGCGCACCACGCGATGCGCTTCGGCGCCATAGAAGCGATTGCGGAGCTGCGCGGCGACGGACGCGGCAGTGAGTCCCGAGGCGGCCGCGGCATCCGTCAACTCCACCTCGTAGTGGCGGCTGCCGAGCTCGAGCGTGTCGTCCACCTGGTAGATCGGTACATACGTCGCCATGCGGCGCTTCAGTTCCGTTGCCGCCGCCATCAGCGCGTCTTCATCCACGTGTGTGAGGACGAACGCGACGCCAGCGGAGCTGTAGCCGGTGGCTTGCGGGAACGCGATCGTTTCCGCGCCGCGCACCGCGCCGATGGTCTCGAGCCAAACCTTGCGCAGTTCCGCGACCGACACTTCGCGCACCGGGTAGGTGTTGAGGCGCAGTTGCACCGAGGCGAGGTGCGGCCCGGGCTCCATTTCCATCACCCCAGCCGCCGTCTCCATGGACTTGTGACGCCCGACCAAGACGTTGACCGCATTGACGGCGGTGCCGCCGGTGGCGTCATTGGCTTCCTCGGCAGCAGCGGCGATTCCCTCCACGGCACGCACGGTTTCGTGGAAGGTCGTGCCGGGCACCATCGTCAGGTCGATCTGAAGCTGCTGCTCGTCGAGGCGGTTGCCGGTGGTGTTGAAGCGGATCACATCCACCATCAGCAGCCACACGGCAAGACCCACCAGCGCCACAAAGGCAACGATCGAGGTGAGGGGATGGTCGAGGGACAGCCGGATCATCCCGCCCACGCGCCGGTCGATGAAGTGCTCGAAGCGTCCGCGCGCACTCTGTTGCCAGACCCGCAAGGGCCACCGGCTCGCCTCGCCGCTGCCGGAGACGTGTGCGGGAAGCAGGAAAAACGCGTCGAGCAGCGAAAACAGCAGCACGACGATGACGACGGCGGCCATGGCGCTGAACATCATGCCGAGGACGCCGTCGAGCGGCAGCAGGGCCGCGAACATGAACATCGTGGTGACCACCCCAACCACAACCGGCGCCATGACCTCGCGCGCGCCGCGTATCGACGCCTGCACGGGCGACAGGCCCGATTGGCGATGCCGCTCGATGTTCTCGGCGACCACGATCGCATCGTCCACGACGATGCCAACCACCACCGCGAAACCGATCACCGCCATGATGTTGAGCGTCAGGTCCAGCATGTAAAGAGCAGCGAACGAACCGATGATGGCAGTCGGGATTCCAATCGCCACCCAAAGGCCGAAGCGAAGGTCCAGCAGCAGCAGCACCACGATGAACACCAGCGCGGCACCGACCAGAGCGCTGTCCGCAACCGACAAGAGCGGCTTCTTCACGGAGAAGACGCGATCCATCCACAGTTCCAGTTCCATTCCCGCCGGCGGGTCGTTGGCCGTGAGATAGGTTTCCACCTCGTCGCGAACGTCCTGCGGGTCTACGCCGTTGGGCGCGCTGACCTCGATGAAGACCGCTGCCACGCCATCGACGGTATTGATCAGGGGGTCGTCGACAAAGCCGTCCCGTAAGGTGCCGATGTCGCCCAGCCGCACGATCGATCCGTCGGCCTTGCTGAGGATGACGATGTCGGCGAACTCGGGGCCCGTGTTGCGCTTTTGCAGCACGCTCAGCACGAGGGTGCCGGCATCGGTGCGCAGCTCGCCGCCGGAGAGGTTGAGGGACGAGTTGCGGATGAGGCCGGTCACGTCGTCCACGGTCAGGCGGTGACTGCGCAGCCGAGTTTCGTCGAGGTCCACCTGGATCTGCCGCTCGCGCGTCCCGTAGAGCTCCACCATGGCCACCTTGGGCAGGAACAGCAGCTCCTCGCGCAGTTCGTCCGCAGCCAGGGCAAGTTCGTGCTCGCTCGCCGTCTCCGAGCTGAGCACGAGAGAAAGCGCGCCGCGAAGGATCTCGTGCCGGACGATTTCCGGCGGGTCCGCCCCCGGCGGCGGGAAGTCCTCAATGCCTTCCACCGCCGTTCTCACCGCATCGAGCTTGGCGACCGTGTCCTGCCACTGCTCGAACTCGACGATCACCTCGCCCGTGCCTTCCCAGGCATTGGCGGTGATGCGATCCACGCCGTCGAGCGAAGCGAGGCTTTGCTCGATGCGCCGCAGTACGTCCTCCTCCACCTCCCGCGGCGTCGCCCCGTCGTACGGCACGGTGACGGTGATGCGGCGCAGGTCCAGGGCCGGGTAGCGCTCCACCGTCGTGTGAAACAGCGCGATCAGGCCGAGGGCAAGGAGTCCAAAGGTCCCGAGCATCACCGCGATGCGGTTGCTCGCCATGTACTCGAAGACCGATCGCGGGCGCGCCATGACGGTCAGGCCTCGGCCGCCACCGCCGGTCGCGACGCCTGCAGCCGGGCCTTCACAAGCTCGACGATCATGAGCACGGACGGCAACAGGAACACCAGGCCCACGCCGGCGAATATCAGCCCGAAGGTAAGGCTCACCACGAGCGGAATCAGGAACTGAATCGCCTCGCCGCCGGCGAACAGGATTGGCAGCAGACCGACTACGGCCGTGAACGAGGTGAGAAGGATGGCGCGGGCTCGTTGCTGCGTCGCTGCCGAGATCGCTGCGATCTCCGGCAGGTCGGTGAATTCGGCGCGGATCGCGTTGTAGCGGTACATCAGCAGGATGGTGTCGTTGACCACCACGCCGGACACGGCGATGAGGCCGAACAGGGAGGTGATGGTCAGCTCGTAACCAAGCACCCAATGCCCGGCAACGGCGCCGACAAAGGCAACCGGAATGCCTGCCAGTACCAGCACAGGCTGTATGAAGCTGCGCAGAAACGACGCCACCAGACAGTAGATGACCAATAGGGCAATCGGCACGGAGACGAGGAGCGTGTTGCTGAGGCGTTCCATGTCCCGCGAACCGCCGTGCTTGCGCACATCGAGGCCCTCGTAGCGCGCCTTGAGCCGAGGCACAAGCACGTTCTCGGTGCGCCCTGCAACATCGCCTCCGAGCGCCGCCTCGGCGTCGAGATTCGCCGTCACCACTGCCGCCGTGCGTCCGTCGATGCGAAGCCGGTGCGCTTGGGACCGTGTCTCGCGGATCTCGGCCACCGTGCTGAGTGGAACCTGGCCGCGGCTGCCCGGCAGGCTGATGCGTTCGTTCAGGAGTTCCGCGTAGCTGCCGCGCCGCTCGCCGGGGTAGCGCACCATCACCAGCACTTCCTCGCGACCCCGCTGAAGCCGCTGCGCCTCGGCGCCGTAGAAGGCATCCCGCAGTTGCGTGGCGACGATGGCTGGCGTCAGGCCAGCCGCATGACCAGCGGCGTTTAGCACCACCTCGAGACGGCGGTTGCCCGGGCCCAGGCTGTCGTCCACGGATGCAACGCCAGAGTCGCCCGACCATTCCTGCCGCAGCCAGGCTGCGGCATCGCGCACCACATCCTCGTCGCGGTGCAGCAGCGCATAGGAAACGGCGCCTGTGGGGCGGCTGCGCCGCGTCGGGAACTCGAGCGGCAAGTCGGTCAGCTTGGCGCGCCAGCGCAGTCGGAACTCTTCCTTGGTAACCGCGCGTTCAGCGTCTCGGTTAAGCCGCAGTTGCACAGAGGCGAGGCTGGCAGTGTAGAGGTCCGGCGGGTTGCCGGCGTAGTTTGCAAGCGGAACGTGGCGGCCGGTGACGACAACGGTACCGTCGACGATGTCGCCGCCCAGTTCCCGATCCAGTTCCTGCGCCGCCGCCACGATCCGATCGGTGGCCGCCGCGACGCCCTGGGCCGGCGAGTCCACCGGCATGGAGAGATCGGCCTGGACGGTCTGATCGTCCGCCATGCTGAGGCTGGGGCTCCACGGCACCCAGCCGAGGAACAACACGCCGGCCGCCAGGATCAGCGTCGCCGCGACAATGACGGGTGGCCAGACGGGGCGTCGCACCGACCAAGAGATCAGCCGCACGATGCGCGCCTCGATCGATCCTTCCGTAGAGGCGCGAAGCCTGTCCTGCAGTACCGACAGCGGCCAGTTCCTCGCGCCGGTGCCTCTTGCCAAATGCCCCGGCAGCACGAAGAAGGCATCGAGCAGCGACAGCAGCATGACGATGCCGACGACAATGGGGATGGTCGAGAACATCTGACCGATGACGCCGCCCAAGGGCAGCAACGTTGCGAACGCCGCCACCGTCGTCAGCCCCGCCATGACGAGCGGGCTGAGCACCCGCCTCGTGCCGACAATCGACGCATCGACTTTGCCGAGCCCTTCGCTGCGAGCGGTGGCTATGCTCTCGGCGATGACGATCGAATCGTCCACCACGAGCGCGATGAGGATGAAGAACGCGAACAGCGTGATGACGTTGATGGACAGGCCAAAGACCGGAAAGAGGATCAGCGAGCCGACGAACACCACCGGCACCCCGATCGCGACCCAAACGCCGATGCGCAGATCAAACACCAGAATCAGCGTCAAAAAGACCAGCACCAGACCGTAAATGGCGTTCTCAATGACGAGGTCGATACTGTCGGACACGGTCCACGACTCGTCCTCCCACACTTGAAGCCGGGTGCCCGCTGGTGGCTCCCAGTCCGCCATGAAGCCGCGCACCAGCGAACTCGCCTCCTGGGGCGAGGTTCCGGCCACGACCTGCACCTGCAAGAGGACGGTGGGAACGCCGTCCAGAGTGGTCTTGACGTGTTGTTCTAGCAAGCCGTCCTTAAGCTCGGCGATGTCGCCCAAGCGCACCAGCGACCCGTCCGGCCGGGCGATCACCACGACATCGGAAAACTCGTCGGCATAGCCCCGCTTCGCCAGCGTGCTCATGATGATCTCGCCGGCATCCGTGCGCAGTTCGCCGCCGGTGATGTTGACCGAGGTGGTGCGGATCACGCGCACGAGATCCTGCACCGTAAGGCCGTAGCCGCGCAGCGTCTCCTCGCTCACCTCGACCTGCACCTCTTGGTCCCTCGTGCCGAAGAGGTCGACGATGGCGACCCCGGGCAGCAAGAGCAGGCTGTCGCGCAGCGACTCGGCGGCTTGGCGCAGTTCGTAGGCGCCGAGCACATCCGAACTGATGGCGAGGGTGAGCGCGTTGCGGGTGACCTCGACCCGCGCGACCTCGGGCTGGTCGGCGTTCCCAGGCGGGAAATCCTCGATGCGCTCGACGGCGGTGCGAACGTTGTTGATCACATCCACCGGGTCCGCATAGTCGTCGATTTCCGCCTCGACCACGGCGAGTTCGTGACGCGACGAAGAGATGAACCGGGAGATGCCGATCTCGCCGACCAGACTCTCCTCGATGCGCTTGACGATGTCCTCTTCCACCTCGGTCGGCGTCGCCCCCGGATAGGGCACCGAGACGCGGATCACACCCGGGTCATAGTCCGGGAAGGTCTCCACCGGGATGAGGCCCGAGGCCAGCAGCCCGCCCAGGAACACCAGCGCCAAGAGCACGTAGGCGGCGACTGGACTGCGCGCAAACCAGGCAACCGCACCACGCGGCGTCTCCGCACTCGCCCCTTGCAGCGGGACGTCGGTCTGATCCGAATCAGCCAAGGGAACTCCTTCGACCGCCTCGCCGTGAAGGCGCGATCATGCGACCCTCAACGGGAGTCGGCTGGAACCGACTTCACCGCCAGCCCCTCGCGGGCGCCGGCGACGCTTCCAACCACAACGCCCTCCCTCGCGTCGAAGGCATCGACGATCCAGCCGCCGCTGCCGAAGCCGCGCGAGGTGGGCACAAAGGCGGCAAGCTCGCCGTCGTCCACCAGCCAGACGCTGGCGTTGAGCTGCATCGCCGCCTCCGGCAACACGAAGACGCCATCGCGCGTGGGGCCTTGCACCGACACATCGACGAACGTACCCGGCGGCGGGAGCACTTCCAGCGCTTCCTGATCGAGCACGCGCAGGTAAAGGCTTGCCAGTCTCGTCTCGAGGTCCACCACCCGGGACACACGCTCCACTTCGGTGTGGTAGGTGCGTCCGTCCGCGACCACCGAAGCCGATTGACCGATTACGGGCTGCAGGGAGTTCAGGTCGAAAGTGGATATCTGGGCTCGCACACGCAACTGATGCGTCGGAAAGACATGGCCGATGGTGGAGCTGCCTGCATCGACGATCTGACCGACCCCAAGACCGGTTGACTGCACGTAGCCGTCGAATGGCATGCGGATGCGGGTCTGATCGAGCTGGATCTCCGCCAGAGTGACCCGATGCCGCGCGGTCTTGACCATCACTTCGGCCTTCTCGATCGCACCGTCAAGCGCTGGCCAAGGATGCACGGTGCCGTTCGGCTGCGTGGCGTAGTACTCGGCGCTGCGCCCGTGGCGGTCCTTGACTTCCTTCAGGTGCGCTTCGGCAAACTCGACATCGAGCTTCGCCACGGCGAGACCGATGTCGTACTCGGTCGTATCGATGCGAGCCAAGGTCTCGTTGGCGGCGAAAGCACCGCCGGCGCGGAATTTCTCAGACACGAAGACGACATCGCCAGACGCCTCGGGAATCACGACGACATTGCCGAGGGTGGTCACCGTGCCGGTGAGCGCGACCCGGTGCGCGGCGCTCGTGGCTCGCGGCTGCACCACCGCTGCGGTCGGTTCGACGCTCCGCCGAGCGGTGTCGGAGTCGAGTTCCAAGAACTCCTGCTGCGGAGGGTTATACACAACACCGAGCCCACGCCACGGAGGGGAATAGCGGGTCGGGGCGAGGGCGGTGGTAA
>VXPR01000056.1:9541-14729 GCA_009839405.1 Gammaproteobacteria bacterium | reverse complement strand
CGAGGAACGCGGAAGATTCGACCAGCCCCCCCTCCGAGAAAAGGCGAGGACGCCTCTTCTCGACTCCCCCGCAAGGGGGGAGTGACAGGAAAGTGCGCGCCACCACCGTTGTTGGGGGATGCGAGGGCCTTCCTGTCACTCCCCCCTTGCGGGGAGTCGAAAAGCGCCTCGCTTTTCGGAGGGGGCTTCTCGCAGGGGGGGTCTCAACTCCGGCGTAAGCGCCGTCCTCTACGGCGCAGGTCCTAGTAGCGCACTACAGGCCCATGCCACTCCGAGGCCACGTCGTCGTAGCTCGGGCGTGCGCGCTCGTTGGTGGCTTCCGCATTGCCGATGTAGAGAAAGCCGGCGATTCGGTCGCTGCCTTCGAGGCCAAGGGCCTGGCCGACTTGCGGGTCGTATGCATACCACTCGGTGAGCCATTGCGCGGCGTATCCCATGGACAGCGCCGCGATCAGCATGGTCTGGCAGGCGGCGCCGGACGACAGGATTTGCTCCCATTCGGGAATCTTGTGTCCCGCCGTCACCTGCGATACCACGGCCACCACCACCGGCGCACGCACGAAGCGCTGGCCTTCTCGGGTGACGCGCTGTTCTGGGGCATCGGGATTGTCGCGACGGAATGCCGCCTCCATCACTTCGCCCAGGCGTTCGCGGGCCGCGCCGCGAATGATGACGAATCGCCAAGGGGTGAGGCGACCGTGGTCGGGCACACGCATGCCCGCCTCGACGATTTGCCGCAGCTCCTCGTCGCTCGGGCCCGGGCCGGACATGGCGTCGGCGAGAACAGAGCGGCGCGACAGGAGGAACTCGATCAAGCCTCGGTCTCGGACATTGAGCTCTGGGTTGGACACTTCGAGCCTCGCTCTGTAATGGCAATGGAAATCATTATGATTCTCTACACTGGCATGAGCAAGAGGGTGCCGCGAGCGCCTTGCGGCTGCGTTCCGATCCGAGTGGATTGTCGATCCGGTCGGGTTGCTACCAGGCGATCTTGTCGGGGAAGTAGCGGGCGATCAGGTCCTCGTAGTACGGGCGCAGGGCGGCGCTGTCGGGCGGTGCGTCGTGCTTGGTGTAGAGGTCGTAGTGGTTGAACTTGCGCACCCACTCGAACATGCGGAAATCGCGTTCGTCCTTCAGGTGATCGTAGGCCGGAGTCGAGTGGCCGGGGTAGAAGCTGTGGTAGCGGATCATGTAGAGGGCTTCCTCCGGGAGGTAGTCCTTGGTGACGAGGTACATGTACTCGTCGTGTCCCCACGAGAGGACTACGTTGTCGAGTCCGCAGCCGGGCTCGTAGATGCCGAACTTGGTCGAGTATTCCGGATTGGAAGCATCGGGATTGCCAGCTAAGTACTCGGGATAGACGATGGCGTCAGAGAAGGCGCAGCCGAGCGGGAAGGTGTCGCCCGTGACGGCCCATTGCGGCTCGCCGTACACGCACATCGCCTTGCCGAGATCGTGCACGAGGCCGGCGAGCACGAACCAGTCCGGGTGGCCATCGGCGCGGATGCTCTCGGCGGTTTGCAGGCAATGCTCGAGCTGCGAGAGGTTGGTGTCGGGGTCGCTCTCGTCGAGCAGGGCGTCGAGCTTCTCGCAGCATTCCCACACGCCCATGTGGTCCATGCGGAGGCGCCCGTATTGGCCGCGCTTGCCCTGGGCGAATGCCAGCGTCTGCTTGCGGTGGTTGTCCTCATAGAACCGCCGCACGCCGGCATCGGCGTTGGCGTAGTCGCGATAGCCCTTGGCTGCCTTTTCCATCGCCTACCTCCCGCTTGCGGGTATGCTCAAGCCTCGATCCTACACAACTTGCCTTGCCGCCAATGCTCGTCGCCACCCCTCAGTTGCGTCTCGCCAATCCGAAAGGCAAGGCGGCGTGGTGCCGAGCGCCAAGCAGTGCTCTTGGTGGCGCGCGTTCACGGATCAGGCCAATTCGGTGAGCGACGACACCCCGCGCTGGCGCTACCGCTTTTCGAACTACGCCCGAGCCTTCGTGCTCCTGCGCGAGGCGGTGGAGGGCATGGAGGATGCGCCCTTGAGCCAACTCGAGAAGGAGGGTCTCATCCAGAGGTTCGAGTACACCATGGAACTTGCTTGGAACGTTGCACGCGACTATCTGGAGCACGAAGGCGTGGTATTCGATCAGGTCACTCCGAGGGCCGTCCTTCGTCGTGCCTTCGAGGCCAATCTGATCGCAGATGGGCAGGTGTGGATGGATGCGCTCGACACGCGCAATCGGATGTCGCATACCTACAGCTTCGCCTCGTTCGAGGAGGCAATAGAGGAAATCAGGTCGCGCTACTTGGCCGCGATGGAGGAACTCTACTCGCTGTTGCTTGAGCGGACCGATGGCGCTTGATCACGGTCTATCTGATGCGAGCTTGGAGTCGCTTGCCGAGACCATTGCCCAATGCGGTGCAGGGGTCACTCGGGTGGACATCTTTGGCTCTCGTGCGACCGGGGCCTATCGGGCGAACTCCGACATCGACCTCGCCCTTCATGGCGATGTTGCCGACGCCACTATCGACCGGCTGCGGACGATGTTCCTGGAGAGCAGTCTGCCGCTTTCGGTGGATGTCACGAGTTACGAGCGTGCCTACCCGCCGCTGCGACGGCACATCGACGCCGTAGCGCGAGTTCTTTTTTCTGCCGAGGATCTCGAGGCCGCCAAGCGGCGGGTATGATTCTGCGGTTGCAGGGGCAATGTGCCTACGAGTGGAGGTGACCCATGTCCGTGATCGAAGCGATCAACGTCTCGCCAGCACACGGTCAGCCACAGGCGCCTGTCAATGCCGCGCAGCTGACTTCGGCGGCTGGGCTCGTGGGAGACCGACACTCGAACCGGCGGGCGGTGGTGTCGCTGATTGCCGCCGAGGAGGTGGAGGCGTTCAACGAAGCCACCGGCCTCGACATCGCGCCGGCCGAGACGGGCCGCAACATCGTCACCCGCGGCGTGGACCTGAACGCCCTCGTCACCAAGCGCTTTCGGCTCGCCGGCGTCGAACTCGAGGGCTTCGAGCTTTGCGAACCGTGCGCCACCTTGGGCGGCCTGCTCGCCACCGAGGAAGTGAGCGCGGCAGAAGTGGTGCGGCGATTCACGCACCGGGCCGGCTTACGCGCGACGGTGCGCGCCGACGGTTGGATCCGCGTCGGCGACGCTGTGGAGGTTTGAGGGGGCCGGAGCGACCTGTCGCAAATCGGCCCTCGAACGAGGAGGGCCCCTCGGCCAGCCCCCCCTCCGACAAAGGCCGAGGACGGCCTTTCTCGACTCCCCCGCGAGGGGGGAGTGACGGGAAGGGGCTACGCGCGAAGGGAGTGCGTTCGCGTAGCATGGGTGGCGATGGCTGTGGTCTTTCCCAGCTCCCTGAGGACAATGCGCCTGTGTGGTCGAGTCCGGTGTCAGAGGCCGGTGAGTAGGCCGGTGCGGATTTCGCTTGGGGGGACTTCGGCGGTTACCGAGACCTCGCCTATGCCGTGGCAGAGGACTAGGCGGATGCGGCCATCGACGACTTTCTTGTCCATGCCCATGGCTTGGAGCATGGCGTCTGGCTCTAGTTCGGTTGGGGCGATAGGCAGCCCTGCTTGCGCCAGGAGGGTGCGGACCCGCTCCGTTTCGCCGGCTGGGGCCCTTTGCGTTCGTTCCGAGAGATGCATGGCCATCACCATGCCTATTGCGACGGCTTCACCATGCAGGAAGGTCTGGTAGTTCGTCAGGGCTTCGAGGGCGTGGCCGTAGGTGTGGCCGAAGTTGAGAATGGCGCGGCTGGCCTGTTCGCGCTCGTCGCCGGCCACGACTTGCGCCTTGATCTCGCAGGAACGGCGAACGGCGTGGATCAGGGCGTCTGGCTGGCGGGCGACGAGGTCGTCGATGCGCCGCTCGAGCCAGGCGAAGAAGCCAGAGTCGGCGATCACGCCGTACTTGATTACCTCGGCAAGGCCGGCGCGGAACTCCCGCTCGGGCAGCGTGCGCAGCACTCCCATGTCTGCGACCACTGCACGGGGCTGGTAGAACGCGCCGATGAGGTTCTTGCCCGTGGCGTGATTCACGGCGGTCTTGCCGCCGACGGAAGAGTCCACTTGGGCCAGCAGCGTCGTCGGCACCTGAATCAGGCCCACGCCGCGCTGATAGCTCGCCGCAGCGAATCCGGCCACGTCCCCAACCACGCCACCGCCCAGGGCGATCAACGTCGTCGTGCGGTTGTGGCGGCGCTCCACCAGGCGGTCGAGCACGGCGGACCACGTCGCCACCGTCTTGAAGCGCTCGCCGTCGCCGATCTCGAAGACGTCGAGTTGGGTCACGTTGACGAGGCCCTGGCGCAGACGCTCCAGACACAGACCGCTGACCGCGGCGTTGGTCACCACCATTGCCTGTGAACCGATGAAGGGATCGAAATGCGCGGGGTCCTCAAGGCATCCTTCGCCGAGGATTACGGGATAGTCGCGGCCGTCGCCGAGCGGCACATTCAGGCGTTCGGTCATCTGACTCCTTAATCGCGACATCCCTCGTCGCCTCAAGATGGTTTTGGCGGCCTTTCGCGGTGCGCCACAACCGCTGCACGCACGCGCTCGGCCACGCGCAAGGCGCTGCCGTCGTCGGTGTCCACCACCACGTGCGCCACCTCTTCATACAACGGCGTTCGCTGCTCTAGCAAGTCGGCGAGCCGCTCGCGGACATCGATCCCTTGCCCCAGCCCTTGCAGTAGCGGACGCCGCCGGTCGTGCCGCGTTCGCGCGACGATGATGTCCACCGAGCCGCGCAAATACACCACCACTCCCCGCTCGCACAGGCGTCGCCGGTTCGCTTCGCGCAGCACCGCGCCGCCGCCGGTGGCAAGCACGATACCTCGGCGTTGGCTGAGGCCATCGAGCACCTGCTCTTCGCGCTGGCGGAAACCGTCTTCTCCCTCGACGTCGAAGATCCAGCCTATGTCGGCACCGGCCCGCTCTTCGATCACGCCGTCGGCATCGACGAAGTCGAGTCCCATTAGGTCGGCGAGCCGTCGCCCTACCGTGGATTTCCCGGAACCCATCATGCCGACGATGAATATGCTCTGCTCGACCATGATGCCTCAGCTCTTTGGCGGCGAGTGGACTGCTAGCGCGCCCTGGCGGGCGCGTTGGCAGTTCGCTGCGCGAACTGCTGGGCGAAGGGTTAGGAAACCCACACCACAGAAGCAAAGAGCCCCCGCCCGGT
>VXPR01000056.1:0-9531 GCA_009839405.1 Gammaproteobacteria bacterium | reverse complement strand
GGGGTGGGGGGGGGGGGGCGTTTGTGGTTGGTTGTCTTGGGGTGTTGTTGTTTTCGATGTCCCCATCGTGTTTGTTTGGTGCCGGGGGTTTTTTCGGGCGCGGCCTCCTAGGTCGCTCGAGGACGGCGCATCCGGCGGTTCGTCCATGACCCTGGGCGTGACGAAAATCAACATCTCGTGCTCGTCGTCGCGTTCGATGGAGCGGCGAAAGAGGCGCCCTAGGAACGGCAGGTCGCCGAAGAACGGCGTCTTGGTGATCGAGGCGTTGCGGTCGGTGCGGGTGATGCCGCCGAGCACCACCGTCTCGCCGTTGCCGATGAACACCTGCGTGATGATCTTCGTCGTGTTGATGCTCGGCACGCCGTTGTAGAGCGTGCCCACCGTGTCTTGCTTGACGACCAGGTCCATGATGATGCGCTCGTTCGGCGTGACGTGGGGTAGCACCTCCAACTGCATCACCGCCTCCTTGAAGGAAGTGGAGGTCGCGCCCGAACTCGAAGCCTCCTGATAGGGAATCTCCACACCCGACTCGATGGTCGCTTGCTGTTTGTCCGTGGTCACCACCTGCGGACGGGCGATGATCTCGGCGTGCCCTTCCGACGCCAGGGCAGACAGCTCCAGATCCAGATGGTAGTCCACTGCGGCGAGCCCCACCCGCACGCGGGTGGCCGCCCGGGACCCCTCGGCGCGGGTGACGCCCCAGTTGGCCCCAGTGCCCCCCCCCGCCCCGGGGGGGGGCCGCCGAGGACCCCGCGGCGCGGCTCACGACCCAGTTGCCCCCCTTGCCGCCCTCCCCGGCGGCGTTTTTTGCGTTTGCGCCCAAGCCACCGTATTGCAGCTCGCGACCGTCTTCCAGCACCTCGCGACCGAGACCGCCCCAGCGAATGCCCAAGCGCTCCGAGTGGTCCCGGTTCACGTTGACGATGCGCCCTTCGATCAGCACCTGCCGCACGGGGATGTCGAGCTTCGCCAGGGCCGCTCGGAATCCCGCCAGACGCTCGGCGGTATCCGTCAGCACCACCGTGTTGGTGCGTTCGTCCACCAGAGCCGCACCCCGTTCCGACAGCACCGAGCCAGCGCCGCTGCCGAGCAGCGCCACCATCTGCGCCGCGTTGGCGTAGCGCACCCGCACGTACTCGGTCGTGAGCGGCTTGAGTTCCGACAGCTCGCGAAGGTTTTCGAGCTCGGTTCGCTCCTGCGAGGCCAGTTCGTCTGCTGGACCGATCAGGAGCACGTTGCCATACTCGCGCTTGGCCAGCCCTTCCGTGCGGAGGATGAGGTCCAGCGCCTGATCCCAAGGCACGTCCTCGAGCCGCAGCGTCATGGTTCCTGTCACCGAGTCGCTGGTGACGAGATTCGCGCCGATGAAGTCGGCGATGAGCTGCAAGACGCTGCGCACCTCCACTTCTTGAAAGTTGAGTGAAAGGCGTTCGCCAGCATAGGAGCCCTCTGTCTTGGCGGCGCTCGCGAGTGGCGAGCCCGGTGCGTTGCCAGACTCCTCGGCGCTGGATGTGGCGGCACCTGCTTCCCCGCTGCTGATGGCGAGGTAGACGACGGCAAGCACCAACGCACCCATGGCCCTCGAACGGCTGCGGGCTCTTGGCGGGAGCGGCAGCGCTCCTTTGGCTCTCGAACGGTCACGGGCCCTTTGTCGTCGCGTCATGACGAGTCCTTGCGTTCGTTCATCCGTCGCCCGCTGGCTTCATGTGTCGCCAACGTTCCATCCACGCCCCGGACCCGTCCGGCACGATCTCGACGATGTCGAGGCCGGCTCCGCTGAGACGCACCACCCGACCGTGGTTTCTGCCTAGATGGCTGCCCACGATGACCCGCGCGATGCCGCCTTCAGGCGGCTGTACCAGGGCGAAGAGTGTGCCGCCCTGTTCGACGAAACCCGCCAAGCGAAGGGTTCCGAGGGCGAATCGCTCGAGCGGCTCGCGCTTGCGGGCCGGGTTCGGACGCACGTTCGAGGGCGGGCCCACGCGCAGCTTAAGCTTCGGCGCCGGCAGCGAAAACGGGCTGCGATACTCCGCCCCGAGATAGGTGGCAGGTGCCGGCGCTGGCGACCGAAGAGGCGCCGGCACCACCTTGCGCGGCGCAGCGTCGATCTCGTGCAGCAGTGCTTGTGGCAGCGGACGTTCGTCGCTGCACGCCGCAAGCAAGAGGAGGGCCAAAACGCCCACCGGCACTGGGGCGCTCACGTGGCGTCTGCCGTCACTTCGCGCCGCCGCCAGGTTCGGGCGCGAATGGTGAGTTGGAGACGCTCTGCGCCTTCCCGCGTGCGCAAGCGGAAGTCCTGGGGGGCGAGAATGCGCTGCAGCCCAGCAAGTGCCCCCAGAAATGCGCCGATCTGGTGGTAGCCGCCCACCACGACGATGTCGATGGGCAACTCCACATAGCTTGTGGTGCCCAGCTCCTTGCCCAGAGTGATGCGCTCGATGGAGAGCTGCTGCGCGAGTGCGGCGCGGCTGATGTCGTCTATCAGGGCGGGAACTTCCGCATCCCCCGGGAACTGTGCGAGCAGCGCTTCGAAGCGCAGGGCAGCGCGGTTTCGCTCGCTCTGGGCCAGCGCCACATCCACCGTAGAGACGTGCACGCGTCGGTAGTCGGCGAGCAAGTTGGTCTCGATGCGGGTCGCACGGGAAAGGTCGCGCACGTGTTGCCCGACGTGCAGGACACCGCCCGCCACCAGCAGCAGGGCGGCCAAGAGCCCAATCAACGCCAGCCGGAGCGCGCGCGGCCACGCGCCGATGTTGCCGACATCGAGATCGACCTCTTGCAGGCGCGCGAGCAAGTTCTGCGGCTGCACCGGCTACCCTGCTGCCTCGGAGTCGCCGACCCGTTCGTCACTCGGCAATGGCGGCGTGCCTTCGGGCGCATGAGTGAAGCCAAGCGAAAACGTCACCGCGCCGTCGTCACCATTCTCCTCGATGCCCTTGAGCGTCAGGCGCTCGAACCAGGCCGAGCGGTCGAGATTGCGCATCAAGGCAGACACGCCTTCATTGGATTCCGCCACTCCTGTTGCCTCGAACAGCCCATCCGCTAGCGTGACCGACGTGTAGCGCACCCGAGCCGGCATCGTCGCTGCAAGCTCGGAGAAGGTGTACGCGGCCAGGAAACGCGAGCCGTGCATTCGCTCGACGGCGTCGCCCTCCGCAAGCAGCACGTCCCGCTCGGCAAAGAGCGCCGCGGCTCTGGCCGCCTCTCCTTTGAGCGTGGTCAACGCCTCTTCGATCACGGCGTTGCGGGCCAGTTGGCGCTCTGTCGCTGCGTTCACCTGCGTGCTGCTCACCAGCACGGTGGCGATGGCGGCGACAGCGACCGCCGCCAATTGCACCAGGAAGGCACGGCTCAGGCGCTTGCGCTCCCACTCCCGCCAGGGCAGCAGATTGATGCTCATGCGTCGAACCTCCGCATGGCCAGCCCACAAGCCGCGAGCAGCTCCGGGGCTGCGGCACCGAGGGCTTCCGCGTCTAGGCGTTTCGACACCGTCATGTCGGCGAAGGGCTGCACGACCTCTATGTCCGCACTCGTCTGTTGCTGCAGCATGTCCAGCGTGGCGTCGGTCAGCGTGGGCTCTCCCGCCACCAGAAAGCGCGCCGGTGATTCGCGAGCGGATGCGACCTGCAGATGCAGGAGCCGGGACAGCCGCTGCCGGACGGTCTCGACGCCCGCGTCCTCCGCGAATCCCGGACGGGTGTCCGTCGCATCTTCCCGGCACTGCAGCGGGACGTCGGCGGCTCCCGCGAACAGCGCCATCGTCACGGCATCGCGGCGCAACTCCAGCAAGGCCGTGCATTCACCGCCGGCCGGCCAGATGCCCGCCAAGGCACGGCGCATGGCGAGCACTCGCACATCGACGATTGCGGGTCGAAAGCCGCCGAGGGCCAGAGCCGCGCTGCAACGCTGCAGTTCGGTCTGTGGGCAAGCGGCGAGCAGCACCTGCGCCATTGCCGGGTCGCTTGGCGACAGGTCGCCCACTTCGAAGTCGATGGCTGCGTCGGCTAGGGGAAACGGCAGGAGGCGGTCCGCATCCACTTCGATCTGGCTCGCGACTTCCTCGTCGGTGTAGGAGGAATCGAGTTCGATCACCTGGCAAACGACGGCAGCGCCGCTCACGGCGACCGCCGCGCGTCGTGCCCGGGGCCGCGCCCGCTTGGCGAGCTTGGCAATGGCGCCGCCAACCGCGGCGGCATCTGCAATGGGCGGATCGTTGCTATTCTTCGCGGTGCGCGTTGCGGCATAGGGTTCGATGCCGAACGCGCATACGCGGCAGCCCTCGCCGTCGGCCTCAAGCTCGACCAGGGCAACGCGGGTGGCGCCGATGTCGATGCCGACGAGGCCCGGCCGGCGCCGTTTGCCGTCGCGTTGGTTGCCGCCCGGTCGGTTGCCGGCGAAGAGCCGGCGTGGCGAGAGGTTCCCGGAGCGCCACATGCGAAGCCTCATCCGTTCCATCACAAAACGCATTCTCTGGCTTGCGGGGGCCGGGGTCTGTGCGACATCTCTGGCCGTCGCGTCAGTTTTTCTCTATTTGGACCCGCAGATTCCGACCACGGAGACCTACAGCAAATACCGATTCGAAACGCCGCTTCGGATTTTCACGAGAGATAACAAGCTGATAGGGGAGTTCGGTGACCGCCGCACGATCCCCATTGCGTTCGAGGACACGCCAAAGGCTTACATCGACGCCCTCCTCAACACCGAGGACAAGCGCTTCTTCGAGCACCGAGGCGTGGACGTGATTTCCCTCGCCAACGACGTGGTGGGGCTCTTCCTGTCCGACGTGCGCACCGGCGCAAGCACCATCACCATGCAGCTTGCGAAGATCATCTCCTTCTCGCCGGAACAGACTTTTATTCGAAAATTTAAGGAGATGCTGCTGGCGGTGAAGATCGAGCACGCACTCACCAAGGAACAGATCCTCGAGCTCTACATCAACATCGCGCCGCTTGGGAAGCACGCCTACGGGGTCCAGGCCGGTGCCCACACCTACTACGGCAAGCCGGTCTCCGAGCTCAACCTCGCCCAGGTCGCCATGCTGGCGGCAGTGTCCAAGCGGCCGGAGGCAGGCAATCCCATCAACGGGCCGGAATACGCGGTGCGGCGACGCAACCTCGTGCTGCGGCGGATGCTCGACCAAGCATCTATCACCCGCGCCGAGTACGAAGAGGCCGTGGCAGCACCCATCACCGCGGTGGTGCATCGGCGCGAGTTGGATCTCGTGGCGCCGTTTCCTTCGGAATGGGTGCGTCAGCAGTTGGTGGAGCGCTACGGCACCGACATCTATGCCGGCTACGAAGCCGTGACCACCCTCGACTCAGAGCTCCAGGTGGCGGCGCAGCGGGCGCTCAGAACGGGGCTCGAAGCCTATGACCGGCGCCACGGCTATCGCGGCGCAGATGGCCGGGTGGAAGTGCCGCCGGAATTCGCATTGCCCGATTGGGGAGTTTCGGCGCTGCCGGAAACGCAGGTGATTCCTGCCGACGGTGAGGCGCAGGCGGAGGCCCTGGACCAGCAACAGGAAGAAGCTACGCAGGAGGCGCTGTCCGCACCGCAGGACGTGCCACCGGACTTCGAGAACACTGCGGGGTTCCGCGCCTTCGTCGCGGCGGCCTTGGGCGACCGCCCGATCGTTCAAGGCAAGGAGGCGGCCGTGGTTCTGGCGCAGGCGACCCGCCGCATGATGGTCGCGCGCGCGGACGCGACGACGCTGGTGCTGCCATGGGAGGGATTGCGCTGGGCGCGGCGCTATCTCGGCGTCGATGCCATGACGGCACGCCCTCAGACTGCTGCGGATGTGGCCGAGATCGGTGATGTCGTGTACATCGAACGGGACGAGGGCGGCTGGCGGCTGGCGCAGGTGCCCGACATCGCCGGCGCGCTGGTGGCGCTCGACACCCACGATGGTGCGGTGCGAGCAATCGTCGGCGGCTACGACTTCGTCGGCAACCAGTTCGATCACGCCCTGCAGGCGCGGCGCCAGCCTGGGTCGGGCTTCAAGCCCTTTGTCTATTCGGCGGCGCTCGAGAACGGTGTCACCCCGGCAAGCGTCTTCCTCGATGCGCCCTTGGTGTTCCGGGACCCGAGTACCGGCAACACCTATCGCCCGCGCAACGACAGCGGCCGCTACAACGGTCCCACACGCCTGCGCGAAGCGCTCTACCGCTCCATCAACCTGGTGTCGATTCGGGTGATGCTGCGGATCGGCGCGGACAGCATCCTGCGCCATGCCGGCCGGTTCGGCTTCGCCACCGGCACATTCCCGGACAACACCCAACTCGCCATCGGTGGCGGCACGATGGGCGTGACGCCGCTCGAAATGGCGACGGCATATGCCGCGATCGCCAACGGCGGCTATGCCGTTGAGCCGCGCATCATCGAGCGGGTGCGCACCATCGACGGGAACACCGTGTTCGAGCCCTCTCGCACCGCCGCCTGCGATCGATGTACCGCAAGCGAGGAAGGCGTGCCGGCTCCGTCCCCGGCACCGCGCGCGATCTCCGCGCAGAACGCCTTCATCATGGATTCCATGCTGCGCGACGTGGTGCGTCGCGGCACCGGTCGACGGGCACTGGTGCTGGAACGCGCGGACATCGCCGGCAAGACCGGCACCACGGACGAGGCCGTGGACACCTGGTTCAACGGCTACCACCCAAAGCTCGCCGCCACCGCTTGGGTCGGCTTTTCCCAGGCGCGGCCCTTGGGCGCCCGCGAGTATGGCTCCACCACCCCGCTCGCCATATGGGTGGACTTCATGCGCGAGGCCCTCGCCCGAGAACCCGACGTGCAGCGCATCGCCCCCGACGGCGTCGTCCGGGCTCGCGTCGACGCCGCCACCGGCCGGGCCGCGAGCCCCGACAACCGCAGAGCCATGTTCGAGTACTTCCTCGCAGACAACGCTCCCCAAACCGAAGCCACCACCCGTCGCAGCAACGCAGACACCCGAGCGGTGCGGCCGGAGGACATCTTCTAGCGTGTGTTGCCCCACGTCGTGCTCGGGCGGGTGGCGAAGTGCTGGAGGCCGGGCCGCGCCCCTTGCACGGAACAAACGCGTAACACGTTGATGCTTGCACGATTTGACTCGAAGCGAGGCATCGGAGGCAAGGCATTCTGCCTTCCCTAAGCGCCGTCTCCGAGCCCCTTCACCCTGTTGCATACGCGTCAGCGGCTCAGCCTCCTCGGCGAGCCGGAAACTCGATGAGACAGATCCCGCAACCCCTTGATCTTGGTTGCCTATGTCAAGGCCGCGCGGAACTCGTCGAGTTCGTTTATCGGCGCCGAACACACGAGGTCGCGGCAAACAAAGGCTGTCACTCGTGCGCGGGTTTCCGTGGTGACGAGCCGGGGCAGGTATGAGGGCGCTAGGCTGTCGTAGGGGATGGCGTAAACCCTTCTCGTGGGCTGGTAGCCGTCCCTTGCCGCTTCTAGCCAGGGCTCGATCAAGTTCGGCGGGCCGCGCAGGATCACCGTTTCGCCGGGTTCGGTGGCTTCTTCGGTGGCGGTTAGCAAGGCCGAGTGGGCCGCTGGCTGGCGTTCTGCGAAACCTCGGGCCCAGTCGAGGGTTGCGTGCGCCGCGTCGAGGTAGCGCGACTCTGCGGTGAGATGCCCGAATGCCACGAGCGCGCGCACGGCGATGGCATTGCCGGGGGGCAGGGCATCGTCCAGCACCGGTTTCGGGCGGTGGATGAGCTTTTCGTGGTCGTGTGCCGTGAACCAGAAGCCGCCCGCCTCCTCATCCAGGAAGAGCGTCAGCAAGCCGTCCGCCAGCAGCTGGGCGAAGGCGAAGTCGGCATCTTCCCAGCGCGCCTCGAGCAGCGCCAGCATGCCGTGCAGCATGTTGGCGTAATCGTCGAGGTAGGCGGGGTGCCTTGCCGTGCCGCCGGTCCAGCTCGCCATCAGGCGTTCGTCTTGGACCATGCGTTCGCGCACGAAGGCTGCGGCCCTTGCGGCCGAGTCGATCCAGGCCGGTTCCGAGAGCCTTAAGGCGGCCCGCACCATGCCGTGAATCGCGAGGCCATTCCATGCCGCAAGCACTTTCTCGTCGCGGGCAGGTCGGGGCCGCTCGCGGCGGTGGTCAAACAGTTTGGCGCGGGCGGTCGCGAGGAGATCGGCTGCCGCTTCGGCATCGAGATACAGCCGCTCCGCCACCGAGCGCCACGAGTCGCGTCGGTGCAGGTGCCATTTGCCCTCGAAATTGGCCGGGCGGTCGAGGCCGTAGAGAGTTTCCACCACCAGGTATTCGTCCTCGGTGAGGAGCCGCTTCACCTCGTGGCGTCGCCAAACGTAATGCCGACCCTCGCCGCCATCGCTGTCGGCATCGAGGGCGGCGTAGTAGCCACCGCTCGGATGCTGCATCTCGCGCATCATCCAAGCGGCCGTATCGCCGAGCGCGCCCTCGAACAGCGCGTCGGGCGCCACCGCCATGGCATCCGCATAGAGCGCGAGCAGCGAGCCGTTGTCGCAGAGCATCTTCTCGAAGTGCGGAATCATCCACTCGCGGTCGGTGGAATAGCGGCAGAAGCCACCCCCGAGGTGGTCGAAGATGCCGCCTCGGGCCATCTTCGTCAGAGTGGTCATCACCATGTCGAGGGCTTCGCGATCGGGCTGGCCGCCGCTTGCGCGACTGCGCTGCCAGTGTCGCAGCAGCCGTTCCACTGCCCCCGGCATGGGGAATTTGGGCGCGTTGCCGAAGCCGCCGCCCTCCGGGTCATAGAGCTTGCCTAGCTGCTCTCGCCCCGCCCGGAGCAGCGCATCGTCGGCCAGTTCCGACTCCGCCTTGGCGTCGTCGAGCTGCTGCACGACGTCGCGCAGCTTGTCGCCCTGTTCGCGGATGTCCTCGGTGCGCTCGCCCCAGGCGTCCGAGATGCGGATCAGCACATCGACGAATCCGGGCAGGCCGTGGCGGGGCGTGCGCGGGAAATAGGTGCCGGTAAAGAACGGCAGCAACGTCTCTGGATCGAGGAAGGCGGTGAGGGGCCAGCCGCCACCCTGGCGCGTCAGCAGGTGGTGTGCGAGCTGATAGGCGCGGTCGAGATCGGGCCGTTCCTCCCGATCCACCTTGATGTTGACGAAGCGCTCGTTCATCACCTTCGCCGTCGCCTCGTGCTCGAAGGACTCGTGTGCCATCACATGGCACCAGTGGCACGCGGAGTAGCCTATGGAGAGGAGGATGGGACGGCCCTCGGTGCGGGCGAGAGCGAGCGCCGGTTCGCCCCAAGGGTGCCAATCGACCGGATTGTCGGCGTGTTGCGCAAGATACGGGCTGGTCTCGCCGGCAAGGTGGTTCATGGCAACCGTTCGTTCGTCTTCGCATCCATCATAGCCAAGCCGCGGCTGCTGTCCTGCCGCCTTGCCGGGGCCCTGCCAAGCAGACACGGCGAGGGGCGAATGTGCGAGGTAGAGGACGGGCTTGTCCCGTCCCTTGCTGGGAGGGTGCGGGTCAGAGGTTCGCCCGTGCAAGCATCGTCTCGGCGTTGCTGCGTACCCAAGCCATCAGTCCCGTGGCCATGCTGGGGCGGGCAAGGTCGGGGC
>VXPR01000267.1:14467-15040 GCA_009839405.1 Gammaproteobacteria bacterium | reverse complement strand
TCGCCCGTAACGGCAAACCAGCCGTGCGGCTCGTACCTGTGCAGCCGCGTGGATTCCGTTTCGGTACGCTCGCGCACTTTGTCAATGCGTGCCTGACTTCGACGAGCCGATGGACGAAGAGGAACTTGCCCGTTGGGAAGGCGCACGCTGAGTGGGATCCTCCAACGACACCCATGCTTTGCATTCGAAGCCCATGGTGCCAGTTCGGCTTCGCGGTAGTGTGGCGCCGTCATTGGCGAGGCGGCTTGCCGTTCTGAGGGCCGGCTGCTGCCTGCGCAGGGAAAATTGGTGAAGAACTGCACGCCGGCGAATGGGTGGGGAAGTGCAGAATAGGCGACTTGTGACGTAAGCGACTCCGCCTTCATGCAAGCAACTGCCGTTCGTTCCTCGGTGCCGGACGAGACATGCCTGCCGTCGCATGTCGCCATCGTGATGGATGGAAATCATCGCTGGGCGCTGCGGCGGCGGTTGCCGGGTGCGATGGGGCATCGCGCAGGCGCGAAGAACGTCCGCGCCGTGGCGCAGGCTTGTGCGGACCTCGGCGTGCGCTATCTCTGTCTCTTTAACAAATCT
>VXPR01000267.1:14130-14457 GCA_009839405.1 Gammaproteobacteria bacterium | reverse complement strand
GCTTGACCTCATGCGCGGGATGCTGCGAGACGATGTGGAGGAACTGGATCGGGAGCAGGTTCGGTTGCGCCTCATTGGCGACCGGCGCGAGTTTCCCGCGGACTTGCAGATGGCCATGACGCGGGCGGAGCGCATCACCGCTGGCAACGACCGGCTCTTCCTCTCCATCGCCGTCAATTACGGCGGGCGCTGGGACATCGCCAATGCGGCGCGGGCAATCGCCAAGGAAGCGCTTGCGGGAAGGCTGGACCCGGATGCGGTGGACGAACGGTGCCTTTCCTCGTTCCTGGCCTTGGACGGGATGCCGGCGCCGGATCTTTGCATCCG
>VXPR01000267.1:0-14120 GCA_009839405.1 Gammaproteobacteria bacterium | reverse complement strand
ACTTCGCCTACACGGAGTTTTACTTCACCGACACCTTTTGGCCGGACTTCGAGGAAGGCGAGTTGCGCGCCGCCTTCGCCGACTTCGCCTCTCGCCAGCGCCGGTTCGGTCGTCGGCAATCTGGCTGAATGCCAAGCCAGGAGCCTATGCCGAGAATGAACGAATCCCCGGGTGCGGCGAACCCGAGCGCCGCGAAGCGGCGCTAGTGCTGCGCACACGCATACTGACTGCGGCGGTGCTGGCGCCGCTGGCGATCGCTGCCGTTTTGCTGCTGCCCCCTGTACCGTTCGCGGTGCTGATGGGGCTCGTTGCGCTGGCGGCGGCGTGGGAATGGTCGGCGCTTGCCGGGCTTGACTCCCGGCAGGGCAGGGTGGGTGGCGTCGCCCTGATAGCCGCCTCGTTGCTCCTGCTGTGGATGTTCCCGGGCGTGTGGGGCGCGGCGCTCTTGGTGGTGGTTGCGTTCTGGGTGGGCGTCGCCGGAATGGTCCTCACTTGGCCGCGGGCGTTGGACAGGGTTCGTTCCGCACCGCTCTCGCTGGCGATGTCGGTGCCGGCGTTGGCAGGGGCATGGCTCGCGATGGTGCTGCTGAAGGTGCAGCCGGACGGCGGCTGGATCATCGTCTGGACCTTGGCGTTGGTGGCGATCGCCGATAGCGGGGCGTACTTCGCAGGGAGGCGGTTCGGGCGTCGTCGGCTAGCGCCCAAGGTCAGTCCGGGCAAGACCTGGGAAGGGCTTGCCGGCGGGGCTCTGGCGGGAATGGCGTGGGCTTTGGCGGCGGCACTGTGGTTGCCTGGAGGCGCGTGGCTCTGGCTTGTTGCCGGCATTGTCGGCATCATTGCTGCGGTGTTTGGCGATCTGTTCGAGAGTGCGCTGAAGCGCGCCCGGGGCGTAAAGGATTCCGGGACGCTGTTGCCAGGGCACGGTGGCGTGCTGGATCGGCTGGATGCTTCGCTCGCGGCGCTGCCGGTGGTGGCGCTGGTGGTTTTGGGGGCGTTGGAGAGGCCTGCCGGCTAAAGGCGCCCTGAAGTGTGTCGGGCCGCTCCGATGCCCTTCCGGTAACGAGGCCCGGTGTGGCGCGTCCTGAGGGCGTCGCGAACCAACGTGCTTGGCTTGTGTCCAAGCCAGGGAAATCGACGGGAACTGTCTGTGGAATTCTTGCTTAGCCTCATCTCCGGCGCTTTCTGGTTTGTCGTGATCATCGCCGTGCTGGTGACGTCCCACGAACTGGGCCACTACTTCGTGGCGCGGCGGTTCGGGCTTTACATCCTGCAGTTTTCCGTGGGTTTCGGGCCGGCAATTGCACGCTGGCGTTGGCGGGAGACCGAGTGTCGGATTGCCTGCATTCCGCTTGGCGGCTATGTCCGGATGTTGGAGAGTTCGCAGCTAGAGGGGCTTGACGCCGAGGAGCGCGAGGAGCTCAAGGGGCGCACCTACGACGGGCTGGATCCGTGGCGGCGCATTGCCATTCTGCTGGGTGGCCCGTTCGCCAACCTCGTGCTCGCCTTTGTTGCGTATTGGCTCGTGCTCGTGATCGGCGCCACGGTGGTGGTGCCGCATGTGGGCAAAGTGGTTCCCGACTCGCCAGCGGCCGCAGCGGGGCTCGTGGGCGGCGAAGAGATCCTTGCCATCGACGGTCGTGAGGTCGCATCGGTGACGGATGTGGGGCTGGCGCTTGGCAGCCGTCTGGGCGAAACGGGTCACATCGAGATTGCGGGGCGCTCGCGCGGCATGGAACGCGCATGGTCCCTGCCCATCGAGTCGTGGCATACGGGCGACGACGACCCCAACCCGTTCCTTTCCCTCGGCTTCGGTCTCGACCATCCGGCCTTGATCGGCGAAGTGCAGCAAGGTTCGCCAGCAGAAGCCGCCGGCTTCGAACCGGGCGATCGCATCACCTACATCAACGGTGCCCCGGCGTCCTTGTGGGATGACTTCCGTGAGGCCGTTCAGGGCAGCCCCGAACGCGCCCTTGCCATTACGGTCGAACGCGATGGCAGGGCCTTGCCGCTGCAGCTGACGCCCGAGCGGACTGCCGACGGCACGGGCCGGGTCGGCGTTCTTGCCCGCGTGCCGACCCGGTTGGTGCGGCAGACGCCGTGGGCCGCCGTCCCCGACGCCTTGGCCGATACATGGAACAACACCGCGATGACGGTCGACATCGTGCGCAAGATGCTCACGCTCGCCGTGTCGCACCGCAACATCTCGGGCCCCATCACCATCGCCGACGTGGCGGGAGACTTCGCCCGCGCTGGATGGGAGCACTATCTTGGCCTCTTGGCGCTGCTCTCCATTAGCCTGGGCATCATCAACCTGTTGCCGATTCCGGTGCTCGACGGCGGCCAGATCGTCTTCTGCGCGGCAGAGATCGTGCGTCGGCGGCCGGTGTCGGCGCGGGTGCAGGCACTTGGCAATCAGGTCGGCATTGGCCTTGTAGTGTGCCTAATGCTGCTCGCGTTCTACAACGACATCACTCGGTACATCACGGGTTAGCCCGGATTATCCACGAATGCCCTACTGCGGACGACGATACACTCGCTGTGGCTGTGCGTACTCGCTCCGGCCCCCTCGACATAGTGCGCAGCTATGCCTGCGCGCCCTTCGGGCGCGTTGGTTCCTCCACTCCGTGCCTCCTGGCACGCGTGCGCGTCCAGCCACAGCGGCGTCTCGTCGCCCTCGCTACGCGCATTCATGAATAATCCGGGCTAGAAGGGAACGACAGATGAACCCACGCCGAATTTTCGCCGCCGCCTTGCTCGCGTGCCTCGCCGCCTCGGTGGCTGCCCAGGAGTCGTTCCGGGTTGCCGACATCCGCTTGCAGGGACTGCAGCGGGTCTCCTCCGGCACGGTGTTCAACCTGTTGCCGGTGAACGTCGGCGACGACATCGATGGCTTCACGCTGCGGCAGCTAACCCGTTCGCTGTTCGAGTCCGGCTATTTCGACGACATCCAGATGTTGCGCGATGGCGAAGTGCTGGTCGTCAAGTTCCAGGAGCGCCCGGCCATCGAGTCCATCGAGCTCGAAGGCAACAAGGCCATCAAGAGCGAAGACCTGCTCGAGGGTCTCGCCGAGCAGGGGTTGCGCGAGGGCGAGATCTTCAAGCAGGCGACCCTCGAGCTGGTGGGCATTGGCCTGCGCCAGCAGTACATCGCCCAGGGGCGCTACGATGCCGGCATCGAAACCGACGTGAAGGAACTGCCGCGCAATCGGGTGGGGATCAAGATCGAAATCGATGAGGGCAAGAGCTCCGGCGTGCGGCACATCAACATCGTCGGCGTGACTCAGTTCGAGCAGTCGGAGTTGCTCGAAGCGCTTGAACTCAAGCACCCGACCTGGTTCTCCTTCATCGGCGGCAAGGATCGCTACTCCCGCGAGAAGCTCCAGGGCGATATGGAGAAGCTGGAGTCGTGGTACCAGGACCGCGGCTTCGTTGAGTTCCGCCCCCTCTCGACGCAGGTGAGCGTGGCGCCGGACAAGCGCTCCGTGTACGTCACCATCAACGTCAAGGAAGGCGACCGCTACACGGTTGGCGACGTGAGCCTCATTGGCGAACTGTCCGACGTCAAGCCAGAACAGGTAGAAAGCATGTTCCTGGTGCGCGAAGGGCAGCAGTTTTCGCGCGCCCTCGTCACCGCCACCGAAGAGCGCATAGGCGCCGCCTTCGGCAACGCCGGCTACACGTTCGCGAGCGCGAGCGGCGTGCCGGAAGTGAAGGAGGGCGGCATCGTCGACGTTAAGTTCATCGTCGATGCCGGCAAGCGCGCCTACGTCCGCCGCATCACCTTTGCCGGCAACGCCATGACCGAAGATCACGTGCTCCGGCGCGAGCTTCGGCAGATGGAGGGCGGCTGGGCCTCGACGCAGATGATCGACCTTTCCAAGGTGCGCCTTGACCGCCTCGGCTTTTTCGAGAACGTCAATGTCGAGACGCCGGCGGTGCCTGGTACGGACGATCAAGTCGACGTGGATTTCACCGTAGAGGAGATCCCCACCGGCAGCATCTCCGCCACTCTCGGCTACGCCGAATACTCTGGCCTCATCATCGGCGGCAGCTACATGCAGGAGAACGTCGGCGGCAGCGGCAACAGCGTTGGCGTCTCGGTGAGCTTCAGCGACTACCAGAAGGCCGCCAACTTCAGCTACCGCGACCCCTACTACACCATGGACGGCATCAGTCGGGGCTTCAACATCTTCGCCCGCGAGACCGACTACCACGCCCGCAACATCGCCCGCTACGCCACCGATGCCGTAGGGATGGGCGTGAACTTCGGCTTCCCCATCGGCGAAACGCGGCGCCTTGCCATCGGCGCGAGAGCGGAATACACGCACATTCGCGAAGGCCGATTCGCCGCTGGCGAAATCTCGGAGTTCATCCAGGCAGAGGGCGACACGTTCGTCAACTACAAGCTGGAGGGCACGTGGAGCCGCACCACGCTCAATCGACTGATGTTCCCGAGCCGCGGCACAGCGCAGCGGTTGATCGCCGAACTCGCAGTTCCCGGCAGCGACCTCGAGTTTTACCGCGTCACCTACAACGGCCAGGTGTACATTCCGCTCTTCAACCCCTTGACGCTGCACCTGCGCACACAGCTCGGCTACGGCAACACCTTCGGCGACTCCAACACGTATCCCTTCTACGAGCATTACTACGCCGGTGGCCACGGCTCCATTCGCGGCTACGAGAACAGTACCCTCGGCCCCCGCACCACCCCCATTTCCGGAAGCTTCTTCTACCGCCCGGACGGCGATCCCATCGGCGGCAACATGCTGATCGAGACCTCGGCGGAGCTTATCTTCCCCATGCCCTTCATCGACTCGGGCCTCGCCCGCCCCATGTTCTTCGTCGATGCCGGCAACGTCTTCAACAGCAACTGCCCCACCACGAGCGTCAACTGCTTCGACTTCACGCCGGACGAGATTCGCGTCACCACCGGCCTAGCCGTGCAGTGGATCACCGGCATGGGGCCGATGACGTTCGCCATGACGCTGCCGCTCAACTCCAAGCCCGGCGACGAGGAAGAGCGCTTTTCCTTCGAGATGGGGCACAATTTCTAACGCTTTCGCCGTGACGAAAGCGGCGGCGAAAGCTGCAAGAAAGCAGTAAAATGCCGCGCTTTGCGGCTCTTGCTGGCCCAAGTGCCGGCAACACACACTTGGAGAAACCATGGCAAAGAGAATCGCCGCCCTAGCGGCTGTCATGTTGGGATTGGTCGCGTTGAGCGCAGTTGCGGAACTCAAAGTGGCCGTGCTCGACACGGCCGGAGCGGTGGCGCAGAGCGAGGAGGCCACCGAGGCCATCGAAGTGATCCGCAAGGATCTCGAGCCCGAGCAGGAACGGCTGCAAGGGCTTCAGGCCGAAATCCAGGCGTTGCAGGAACGGGCGCAGAACGAGGCCGACGTGATGAGCGAGGACGAGCGTCGCGCCATCGCCCGCGAGATTCAGGACAAGCAGTTCGACCTTGAGGCGGACGCGCAGCGACTCCAGAAGTCGTTGCAGGACAAGCAGGAAGACCTGCAGCGCACCATGCTGCCGAAAGTGCGGGCGGTGCTTGACGATCTCATCAAGATCGAGGGCTACGACTTCGTGCTGGAGCAGGGAGCGTTCCTTTACGTCAATCCCAAGCACGACATCACCGCCAAGGTCACCGAGAAGCTCAACGAGAAGCGCTGATCGTGCGCTCCCTGGCCGCGATCGCCGAGACCCTGCGGCAGCAACTCGGCGGTGAGGTGGTCGTTCGCGGCGACGGCGACATTCCCATTCGGGGCATCGCTCCCATCGATCGCGCCGGCGAGGGCGAGATCACGCACCTCTCGAGCCCGGCCTATCGTCGGCATCTTGCCGACACCGGTGCTTCAGCCGTGTTGCTCGGCGAGGGCGATGCCGAGGACTGCCCGTGTGTCGCAGTGGTCGTCGACAATCCGTATCTGGCCTTCGCGGTGGTCTCGCAGCTCTTTGAGCAGAGGCCTGAACTCGAGCCGGGTATCGATCCTCGCGCAGAGGTTCACCCGGAGGCAGACATCCATCCCGACGTGCGCATCGGCGCGTTCGCAACCATCGGTGCCGGCGCCGCCCTAGGGGCGGGCGTGCAGATCGGCCAGGGCGCGCTCGTAGGCGAACGCTCCATCATTGGCGCGGGCGGCGATATCAGGCCCCGTGCCACCGTCCACCACGACGTGCGCATGGGCGAGCGCTGCGTCGTCCACAGTGGCGCCGTGATCGGCGCGGACGGTTTCGGCTTCACGCCACATGCCGACGGTCGCTGGCAGGCCATTGCCCAGCTTGGTGGCGTCGTCATCGGTGACGACGTCAGCATCGGCGCCAACACCGCCATCGACCGCGGCGCCCTGCAGGACACGACCATCGGCAACGGCGTCAAGATCGATAACCTCGTCCAGATCGGCCACAACTGCGAAATTGGCGACCACACGCTCATCTGCGGCTGCGTCGGGATCGTCGGCAGCACCAAGATCGGCCGCCATTGCGTGTTTGCTGGCGGGGCTGGTGTGGGTGGCGCTGCGCCCATCGAAATCTGCGACAACGTGATGGTGAGCGTGGTGACGACCATCACCCAGTCCATCACCGAGCCCGGTGTCTATTCGAGCGGAACCCTCCATAATCTGACCTCGCGCTGGAAGCGCAATGCAATTCGGTTCCAGGACCTCGACGGTCTTGCGCGGCGGGTTTCGCGGCTTGAGAGCCTTCAGTGGGAGGGAGCGCGAGGGGCCTCCCCTCGCAAGAGTAGCCTTCGGCGGGGGGGAGCCCGAGAGGCCCCTCGCTAGAGCGGGGCACATCTGACGAAGGATGGACGCCATGCAGATGGACATTGACGCCATACTCGAGTATCTGCCGCACCGCTATCCGTTCCTGCTGGTGGACCGGGTGGACGAGTTGGTGCCCGGCGAGCGCATCGCCGGGCGCAAGAACGTCTCCATCAACGAGCCGTTCTTTGCCGGCCATTTCCCCGGGCATCCCATCATGCCGGGCGTGCTGTTGGTGGAGGCGATGGCACAGCTTTGCGGGGTTCTCGCCTTCAAGACCCGCAGCAATCGCCCCGACCAGGGTTACCTGCACTATCTGGCCGGCCTCAACGACGTGCGCTTCAAGCGCCCCGTGCGGCCGGGCGACACCTTGATGCTGTCCGGCGTCATCACGGGCGCCAGACGGCAAATGATGAAATTCGATTGCGAGTCCAAGGTGGACGGTGAGTTGGCCTGCTCGGCGCGCTTGCTTTGCGTCGAACGCAAGGTGTCGTTGTGATCGACGCCCGCGCGATCATCGATCCCGGTGCGGAACTCGGTGCCAATGTGTCGGTGGGTCCATGGTCCATCATCGGCCCGGACGTGGTGGTTGGCGACGACTGCGAAATTGGCCCCCACGTCGTGCTGAAGGGGCCCACACGGATGGGCAGCGGCAATCGCATCTATCAGTTTGCGACCGTGGGAGAGGGGCCGCCGGCGTTCGCCTATCACGGCGAGCCAACGGTGCTCGAAATCGGCGACAACAACACCATCCGCGAGGGCGTCACGATCCATCGCGGGCTTGCCACGGACCGCGGTCGCACGGTCATCGGCAACGACAACCTGCTCATGGCCTACGTGCATGTCGGCCATGACTGTGTTCTCGGCGACCGCATCGTCATGGCCAACAACGCCTCGGCAGCCGGGCACGTGGCCATTGGCGACGAGGCGGTGCTTTCCGGCTATGTCGGCGTGCCGCAGTTTCGCAGCGTCGGCGCCTATTCCTTCATCGGCGCCATGAGCCTCGTGGTGAAGGATGTGCCGGCGTTCGTGTCGGTGAACGGCAATCCGGCCGGCGCCACCGGCCTCAACGTCGAACGCATGCGGCGCATGGGCCTAGACGCCGAAGTGCGCGACGCGTTGAAGGATGCCTACAACATGGTGTATCGCCGCGGCCTACCGGTTGCGAAGGCACTGGGGGAACTAGCAGAAGCCGCATCGCGCTTCAAGGAAGTCGCCTGCTTCGTCGAGTCGGTCGCGGGCTCCGAGTACGGCATCACCCGCGAGCGTCGGCGCCGCGAGGACTGAGGAAGGGGTTCACCCCCTCTTCTGTCGCTCGATCTCCTCCTCCACATCTCGCAAGCGGTCCTTGCCAAAGTAGAGTTCGTCGCCAACCAGGAAGCTAGGCGAGCCGAAGACGCCGCGGGCCACCGAGCCATCCGTGTTGGCGATGAGTTCGGCCTTCACGTCCGGGTCCTGAATGCCGGCCAGGATGTCGGCGGCAGGAAGGTCCGACTCCGCCAGGGCCGCGGCGATCACTTCGGCATCGTCCATCTTGCGACCCTCGGCCCACATGTGCCGATACACCGCATCCACATAGCGCTCGTAGAAGCCAGCTCGGCGGGCGTACACGGCGCCGCGCATGATCTGCAGGGTGTTGACGGGGAAGTGCGGATTGCTGCGATAGGCGGTGATGGCGTGCTGCTTCAAGAAGCGCTCGGTTTCGAGGCGCTGGTATTCGGGCTTGTTCTTGATGCCCTGCAAGGAGACGGCTGGCGAGACGTTACCCGTGGCCTTGAACACACCGCCGAGCAGCACCGGCACATACTCGCAGGCAACGCCGGTGCGCTCTTCGATGCTGGGGATGACCAAGTGCGACAGATAGGCATTCGGGCTGCCGAAGTCGAAATGGAACTCGACGCGAACGGTCATTCGTCTCTCCAAGGGATGCGGACTGAAGGCGCGCATTCTAGGAGCTTGCCCTAGCGCCGCCAAACCCCGCGCTACGCTCGGCGTCTGGCCCCAGCCCCCACCTCCCTATGACCTCGCGCCGCAGAATGCCACTCAAGTGGCTTTCTACGGCGCAAGCTCCTAGCCGCAGGAACCCGACTGCAGCCGGTGCCCGTAGGGGCGACTTGCCCCGGCCCGTCTTGAACGTCCCGACATACTCGACCGGGACAAGCCCGCCCCCTGCGTCCCCGACCCGCACGCGGGAACTCCAAAGGCCCGGCGAGCCGGTAAACTGCCGCCGACACCCGTCAACGGAGCAAACGTGGCCGAATACCGCGCACCCACCAAGGACATCTGGTTCGTGCTTGAGGAGCTCGTGCCGTGGGGCGAGATCAACTCTCTACCCGGCTACGAGGAGGCGACGCCGGACCTCGTTCGTGCTGCCTTGCGTGAGGCTGCCCGCTTCGCCGAAGAGGTCATTGCGCCGACGAATGCCGTTGGCGACCGGGCCGGTGCGCGAATCGAAGACGGCGAGGTGCGCGTGCCGCCCGGCTTTGCCGATGCCTTCGATCAGTTCCGCGACGGTGGCTGGCCGGCGTTGTCCTTCGCCGAGGAATACGGTGGCCAGGAGTTGCCGGTGCTGCTCGCCATCGCCACCGGCGAGCTGTGGCAGTCGGCAAACCTCGCCTGGTCCAACTGTCCGTTGCTTGCTGAGGGCGCGGTTCGAGCCATCGCCAGTCACGCGTCTGGCGAGTTGAAGCGCCGCTATCTGCCGAACATGGTGAGCGGCGTCTGGACCGGCACCATGAATCTCACCGAGCCGCAGGCGGGTTCCGACCTTGGCCTGCTGCGGTCCACGGCAACGCCCGAGGGCGACCACTACCGCATTCGGGGGCAGAAGATCTTCATCACCTACGGTGATCACGACATGGCGGACAACATCATCCACCTCGTGCTCGCTCGCCTTCCCGATGCGCCTACCGGAGTGCGGGGCATTTCGCTGTTCCTCGTGCCGAAGGTGCTGGTCCAGGAGGACGGCAGCCTAGGTGAGGGCAACAGGGTTCGTGCCGTGTCCCTCGAAGGCAAGCTCGGCATCCACGGCAGTCCCACCTGCGTGATGGAATACGACGATGCCGTGGGTTACCTGGTCGGTGGCCCGCACCAGGGCCTGACCTGCATGTTCACCATGATGAACGACGCCCGCGTGCGGGTGGGGTTGCAGGGACTTTCCATCGCCGAGCGGGCATATCAGGATGCGGTTGCCTATGCCCGGGAGCGCGTGCAGGGGGCGGGGCCGGGCTCGGAGGGTTCGGTGACGATCATCCACCACCCGGATGTGCGGCGCATGTTGATGGAGATGAAGGCGCAGATCGAGGCCATGCGCGCCGTGGGCTATGTCGGTGCATCGCATCTGGACCGCGCGGCCCGTGCAAGTGGCGCTGAGCGCGCCTACCACCAGGCTCGCATCGACCTCTTGACCCCAGTCATCAAGGCATGGATCACGGAAACCGGCCAGCAGATCGCCTCCACGGCGCTGCAGGTATTCGGCGGCATGGGGTTTGTCGAGGAGACGGGCGCCGCGCAACACTACCGCGATGCCCGCATCACCACCATTTACGAAGGAACGACGGGCATCCAGGCGATGGACTTCGTAGGTCGCAAGGTCCTGCGCGACCGCGGCCAGGCGCTTCGGGTGCTTGTCGACGAAATGCAGGCGATGGAGGACCAGGTGGCCACGGAACTGCCGGACTTGCTGGCGGCCTACCGCGGAGGTGTCGAGCGCATGGAACAAGGATTGGACTGGCTGCTCGCCAACGCCGGCAACGATCTCGTCAATGCTGGTGCCGCCGCCTACAACCTGCTGATGCTCTGTGGTGTGGTGGCTGGCGCCCAGCAAATGCTGCGGTCGGCGCTTGTGGCGAAGACGCGTCTCGCCGTCGGCGACCCGGACCGCGCGTTTCTCGAAGCGAAGCTGACCACGGCGCGGTTCTACGTGGAGCACATCTTGCCGCGCGCCGACGCCTATCTCGCCGCTGCCACCGCGGGAGGCCAGAGCTTGATGGAGCTGCCGGAGGAGGAGTTCGAGCCGGCATCTTTGTAGGGCTCCCGGCTAAGCCCGCTCGCGTAGGTGGTAACGCTCGCCGTCATAGCGGTCGAAGAACTGGCCCAAGAGGGGATGATCAATCTGGGTGTGGTCCTCGCTTGGCTCCAAGTGCCGTTCGGCGACGTAGGTGGTGTGGGCATCGCCGTCCACCAAAACGTGATACCAGGGACGGTCCTTCGGCGGCCGGCTGCGGGCCACGGCGTCGTACCATTCCTCGGATAGCGAGAACTCCTCGTCTGCCCCGAACACCACGCCTCGGTAGGGGAAGCGGTTGTGTTCGACAATCTGGCCGATGGCGAAGCGCATCGCGTGTGAGGGAGCCCTGAGGTGAAATACCCACACTATCACGACGAAGTGCTCGAAGCCTTGCAGGCCATTGGACGTCCGAGCTTCGGCCTGCACATGGCGAAGGATCGGCGCTCGAACATGCTCTACGTCGGCATTCGCGTACCCACGTTGCGCAATCGGGTGCGACAGGGGTTCTCGTTCTATGCGCTTGACCCCGTGGAGGTTCTCGACGTGTGGGACGACCTCTGGATGCACAGCGAATGGGGCGATGTGTTGTTTGCCGCCGAGGAGTACTACCGACCGATCGTGCGTCGGCGGGTCATGCCGCAAATGTGGCCCGTGATGCGGCGCTGGATCGAGCGGGTGGACAATTGGGCGCATGCGGATGCGCTGAGCTGGACCTATTCGCGCTTGCTGGAAGCCGATCAAGAGGCGGTACTGTCGGTGCTGCGGGACTGGAATGCCGGCGAAGACCTGTGGCCGAAGCGCATCTCCATCGTCAGCCTCATCCACTACACCGGCAAGAACGCGATGTTCCTTCCCGCCGAGGTCATGCTGCCGATGCTGGACAACTGCATCGAGGACCGGCGCTACTACATGCAGAAGGCCGTGGGCTGGGTGCTGCGGGAGATGTGGCGGGCGTATCCCGAAGAGGTGAACGAATACGTGCACTCGGTCTTGCCACGCATCGCGCCGGCGGCCCTCACCCGCGCCATGGAACGCCAGCCGAAGGAGGAACGCACGCGACTGCGAGCCCTGCGCGAGGCGAGCGTTTGAGCGAGACGGACATCGGCTACACTCAGGCGGTCTATGGGCGAGGGGAGCAGCGATGTCCGAATCAGGCCAGGTGGGACAAGCGCCGGTTCCACCACCCCGCGACCCTGAAGCAGCCTTTGCCACCAAGACGCCGCCAGGTCTGCTGCCGCGTCCGACGCTGCCCGAAGATGATCCGCCGGGTGCGGACCGCCTTGGGCTGACGCCTGAAGAAATCGAGCAGTTCCGCGAGTCCGGCTTCCTCGTCAAACGCGGCATGATCGCGCCGCAACTGTTCGACCCGTTCATTGCTTTGTGGTGGCAACAGCCCCCAGCGCAGGCGGCGGAGCTTAAGCCCGACGATCCGTCCACTTGGGTGGCGCCCGGCAAGCACTGGCCGGTGGAGAATCGTTGGGGGCTTGCCCGCAACTGGATGGGCCGGGGCGACTGGCCCTCTCCGGAGCAGGACCGCCCCGGTGCTACACCGGGCGAGCGGGTTGGGCGCCTGCCCTACAAGCTCACCAAGGACATCAGCAACGACGTCTGGCGCTGGCACGGCATTGGCCACGATCCAGCCTTCGTCAATGCCACCTCGGCGCACCCGAACGTGCTCTACATGGCGGAAGCGCTGTTGGGTGGCCCCGTGAAGCGCCCGCGCCGCAATCGCGGCATCTACTCGATCTTTCCTCGGGACCCGGACGGCCCGGAGTCGAAGCTTGGCCCCCACATGGACCAGAGCATGACCGAACTCATCGTCATCACCTACGTCAAGGACGTGGAACCTGGTGGCGGCGGCTACACCTTCTACCCGACCTCGCCGCAGCGGCTTTACCCCACCTCCGAACAGGCCTACAACTGGGTGGCGACCGACGCTTCCAAGCCGGCCATGGACCAAATCAAGGCCGACGTGCAGCCGCTCGAGTTCGCCGGCAAGGCGGGTGACGTGCTGTTCTGCCACGGCTGGATGGTGCACTCCGCCGGCATCCACGAGTCGGGCTGCGTGCGCATGGCTGCGGTGCAGGACTTCAACCGCGTTCGCCGCCGCAGCCACATGCGCTGGACCGCTGCCGGCAAGAACGGCGGCCCCCGCATCAACTGCACCATGGACGGTACCTTCACCATCCCGGACGACACCGACGACGACCCCACCGACGGCAACCGCGAAGTCACCAACCAGTGGATCATGGACTCGAACGAGTTTGTGCAGGAACGGCGGGCACCCTTCGCCGACATCTTCCACGAATGGAACCTGGGGCAACGTCCCGTGGAAGGGAATGTGGTCTTCGAACCGCCGTGGTGGGAGAAATACCGCCTCCCCTTGCTGCCCACGGGTCCCGTTCCCCGCGGGGGCGGCGGCATGCCCGCCGTGCCGCTATCGAACATTGCCCAACATGAAGGCGATGGCGTCTGGCGCGTCACTTCACGCGCGAACGACTGGATGGAAGGCTGAAGGCAGGGCGCCACATGGCCGTGTTCACGGTGTTGCCATCCGTCGATGGAAGATTTGCGCCTACGCCATCTCCAGCCCGTGCCTCTCGAATCGCGCGAAGTCCCGAGGATTGCTGGTGGCGATGGGAGCACCGTCCGAAATGGCGGCCGCAGCGATCATGCAGTCGGCCAAGGAGCTGCGTCGCCTCCCCGTGCTGTTGAACAGTTGCGCAGCGAGGGTGGCCGTTTCGGTCGTGTAGTCCATTCGGCGATCGACGATCACCGTTGCCAGCGAAACCGCAGTCTCATCGAGCGGTCCGCAAAGAAATTCCGTCCAGGCGATGGAGCTCATGGCGAAGGTCTCGTTGGCCGTTGTCCACGCCTCAAGCCTTTCACTTTCGGATGAACCGGCTTGCAGGCCTCGAATCAGGAAGCTGGTGTCGAGGTGAATCATCGCCCGCGACCGAGGCGATGCACAGATGTGTGCCGCCGCTCATCAGCCACGTCCTGACACCACGCCGCAACGCCATCTGCATCCAACCCGAGCCGCTGCTGGAGGTGCCTCAACGCCTCGAGTTTGGCGTGACTGCCTCCTTGGGTCTGCTCTGACGCCAACCGGATTGCCCGCCTGAGGGCTCCAGACTTGGATGTGTTCCAGACGGCGGCTAGATGCTCGAGACGCTGGAAGGTGTCCACGTCCAGCGAGTAGGTTGAACGAACTGTAGTGGTAGCCATACCGCCAGTATGGCCACACCTTGAGGCGAGTCAAGCTAGTTGCGCCCTAGAAAAACGGCGCCGCACCTAGTCGAAGGCGCAAGCGAACCGCCGACGCGCCCGCAAGGCCCGCCAGGAGCCTGCGC
>VXPR01000567.1:6006-15229 GCA_009839405.1 Gammaproteobacteria bacterium | reverse complement strand
ACCTCCGACTTTCCCCCTGGGGGGCGGGTGTCTGTCTTAACTCACCCCCCCCCCCTAACCCCACCCACCACCCCCGCCCCTTTGCGTGCGGCCTAAGGGCAGGAGGCTGCTAGAATCCTCATCGGAATCGAGCTTTGGACACGAACATGGCTTGGAACGAACCGGGCGGCAACGGCAACGATCCGTGGAAGCGGCGTGGCGATCAGGGCCCGCCGGATCTCGACGAGGCCTTGCGCGAGTTCCAGAACAAGGTCACTGGCATGTTCGGCGGCGGCAAGAGCGGCGGCTCGGGCCGCTCGCCGCTCAAGTGGTCCACCGTGGGCATCGGCGCGGTGGTGCTGGCCATAGCCTACGGCGCCTGGGGCATCTACCAGATCGACCAGCAGGAGCGGGGCGTGGTGTTCCGCTTCGGCCGCGCGCTCGCGGAAACGAAGCTGCCGGGGCTGCACTGGAACCCGCCCGTCATCGACGTGGTGACGCCGGTGAACATCACCCGGGTCAACTCCCACAGCCACCAGGCGCTGATGCTCACGGAAGACGAGAACATCGTCGATGTCAGCCTCACCGTCCAGTTCGTCGTCGGCGACCCCCGCGCCTTCCTCGTCAACGTGAGAAATCCCGGCACGAGCCTGGACCACGCCACGGAGAGCGCGCTGCGGCACGTGGTGGGCAGTTCCACCATGGATTCGGTGATCACCGAAGGCCGCGAGGCGGTGGCCATCGAGGTGCAGGACAGGTTGCAGGCCTACCTCAATCGCTACGGCACCGGCATCACGGTGAGCAAGGTCAACATCGACCGCAGCGGCCCGCCGCAACAGGTGCAGGAAGCCTTCGACGACGTTCAGAAGGCGAAGGAAGACGAGGTGCGCGCGGTCAATGAAGCCAATGCCTACGCCGAGGGTGTGGTGCCAGGCGCCCGCGGCGAAGCGCAGAAGGCCATTGAAGAGGCGAACGCCTACCGCGAGCAGGTGATTGCGGAGGCGACCGGCGAGGCGCGCCGATTCAACCAGCTCCTAGCGCAATACCAGCTCGCGCCGGAAGTCACCCGGGATCGCCTCTACATCAACTCCATCGAGTCTGTGCTGCAGAACAGTTCCAAGGTGATGGTGGATGTGGAAGGCGGCAACAACATGATGGTTCTGCCGCTCGACTCGATCACGTCCCGGGCTGCGGCAGGCGGCCAGAGCGCAAACGAAATCGCCGACCAGGTCTTGCGCGAAATCGAAGCGAGACAAGCCGGTCGGCCGCGAGAGAGCCGGTGATGGACCTTGGCGGCACCATGACAAGCTATCCAATTGGGAGAAGCTGATGAACCTGAAGCTGATCGTTGCCGTGATCGTGCTGGTGCTCGGTGCCGTGCTCGTCAGCAACGCCGTGTTCACCGTTCACGAAACCGAGCGGGCGCTGCTCCTGCGCTTCGGCGCTGTCGAGCGCGCCGACATCGAGCCTGGCCTGCACGTGAAAATGCCCATCGCCGAGGACGTGCGCAAGTTCGACGGCCGGGTGCTGACGCTCGATGCGCCGGCGGCCCGCTACTACACGCTGGAGAAGAAGCCGCTGGTGGTGGACATGTTCGCCAAGTGGAAGGTGGGCGACGTGCAGCGCTACTACACCGCGAGTTCCGGCGACGAGACCCGCGCCCGCAACCTGCTGCAGGAACGGGTCAACGAGGGCCTGCGCAACCAGATCAGCCGGCGCGACATGCACGAGGTGATCTCCGGCGAGCGGGACCAGCTCATGCAGGAACTCACCCGCGACCTCAACGAGGTGATGAGCCGCGAGATGGGCGTCAACGTCGTCGACGTGCGCGTGAAGAAGATCGACCTGCCGCCGGAAGTGTCCGTGGCGGTGTACGAACGCATGAACTCCGAGCGAGAGATCGAGGCTCGCCAGTATCGCGCCACCGGGCGCGAACTAGCGCTCGGCATCACCGCCGATGCGGATCGGCAAGTGGTGGTCATCGGCGCGGAAGCCTATCGACAGGCGGAGGAACTGCGCGGCGAGGGCGATGCGAAGGCGGCCGAGATCTACGCCTCCGCCTTCAACAGCGACCCCGAGTTCTACAAGTTCTATCGCAGCACCAACGCCTACGCCAATGTCTTCCGGGATCGGCGGGACACGCTCGTCATCGACCCGAAGAGCGACTTCTTCCAATACCTCGAGCAGAGCGGCGGCTGAAGGGGGCTTTCTCGCCCGGACCAACTGGCACCTTCGGTGCCACCGGCGCCTCGTCCGCAAGCAGGGACACTCGCACGCATGAGCACCGTCCGCAACGTCGTCGTCCTCGGCAATCAGTGGGGGGACGAGGGCAAGGGCAAGATCGTTGACCTGCTCACCGAGCGCGCCGCCGCCGTGGTGCGCTTCCAGGGCGGGCACAACGCCGGCCACACCCTCGTCATCGGCGGCGAGAAGACGGTGCTGCACCTGATCCCGTCCGGCATCCTGCGCGAGGACGTGCAGTGTCTGGTGGGCAACGGCGTAGTGCTTGCACCCGGCGCGCTCATCAAGGAGGTAAGGCAGCTTGAGGAACGCGGCGTGCCGGTGCGCGACCGCCTGCGCCTGAGCCCGGCCTGCCCGCTGATCCTGCCGTACCACGAGGCCACCGACCAGGCACGGGAAGCCGCCGACCACAATCGCAAGATCGGCACCACCGGGCGCGGCATCGGCCCCGCCTACGAAGACAAGGCGGCGCGGCGCGGCGTGCGCCTAGGCGATGCCTTCTATCCCGAACAGTTTGCCGACAAGCTGCACGCGGCGATGGACTACCACAACTTCATGCTCACCAACTACTACCACGCCCAACCCATCGACTATGCCGCGACGCTCGCCGAGGCGAACGAGATGTTCGACGAGATTCGCCCCATGGTGGCCGACATCGTGCCCATCCTGCACAGCCTGCGCGAGGCCGGCCGCAACATCCTGTTCGAGGGTGCGCAAGGCTCGCTCCTGGACGTGGACCTCGGCACCTACCCGTTCGTCACCTCGTCCAACACCACCGCCGGCGGCGCCGCCGTGGGCACCGGCTTCGGCCCGCGCCACCTCGATTACATCCTCGGCATTACCAAGGCCTATTCCACCCGCGTCGGTTCCGGGCCATTTCCCACGGAACTCTTCGACAGCGTCGGCACCAGGCTCGGCGAACGCGGCGCGGAATTCGGCGCCACCACCGGACGCCAGCGCCGCTGCGGCTGGTTCGACGCCGTGGCCACCCGTCAGGCGATCCGCATCAACAGCATCTCGGGCCTGTGCCTGACGAAACTCGACGTGCTCGACGGCCTCGACACCATCCGCATCTGCATCGGCTACGAGAGCGAATGCGGCGAAGAGCTCGCGGCCCGCTTCGGCAGCGAGCACTACTCCCACATTCGCCCGGTGTACGAAGACCTCCCCGGCTGGAGCGAATCCACCGCCGGCGCGCGGCGGCTCGAAGACCTGCCAGACGCCGCGCGCACCTACATCGCCCGCATCGAGGAAGCCACCGGCGCCGCCATCGACCTCATCTCCACGGGCCCCGACCGCGACGAGACCATAATCCTCAACCATCCCTTCGACGGGGCCGCCTGATGATCGACTCGCGCCTGCTCGAAATCCTCGTCTGCCCCCTCTCCCACGCCCCCTTGGTGCTGCGCCCCTCGGGCGAGGGAACGGGCGACGAGCTCTGGTGCGCCGCCAGCGGCCTCGCCTACCCCATCCACGACGGCATTCCGGTAATGCTCCCGGAAGAAGCCCGCGAACTGACGCCGGAAGAACGGGAATCACTAGCATAGGCGAACCCTGTCACTCGGATGTTCCCGCGCTCACTTGGCGAAGCCGAAATGCGCGATGCCGCCGCAGCTCGTGGCGGGACTATCCGCTCACGCCAAAGTAGGCACTAGCTCGCGGACGATTTCCTGCCACGCCGTCTCGCGCACGGTCGGATCACTAACGTCTCCGCGCAGCCGAGTCCAGTCATCAAGGTTGTAGAGGCGGTGCTCGAAGTCGATCTGCTGGCGACAAAACGTGGACCTGCCGGCAACTGATGGGCTCGTGACCACATCCAATGTTGGCTCCATTTCTCAACGTCGGCGGTTTTCCCTCCGGGACGGCTATCCGCTCGGCTCTTCAGTACCTTCGTAGCCGTCGCTCGGTCCCATCCGCGGGATCTCACAAACGCTGCCCTTCTCCCGCCCGATGATGGAGGCGCGGCCAAGGGCAAGCCGTCTTTTGCGCGGTGAAGCTCCTCGTGCGCAAAGACGTCGTCCAACTGTCGTTCCTCCACGCGCAAGCGTGTGTCCTTCAACATGCGCCGGTCACCTGGCCCCGACGGTCCTGTAGATTGGTCGGTGGCCATGTCAGCCGCATGGCAGTCGCATCAGGGAGGGCCCGGCCCTAATGGTCCCAATTGGCCTCCACGTATTTCAAGGTCTCTTCGTGGTCCAAAGCGCGTGACGTGTTCCCGACGCGGATGTAGAACACGCGTCCCTTCGGCGTGGTCAGGAACACGGGTTCGGGAGAACGCTCGACGTCCACCACACACACTGAGCGTTCTTCGACATCCTCGAACCGCACCTTGAAGTAGGCCGCGGTACTCGCTCCCATGCTATCAGCGACAAGGGTGGCGACTAGCTGCTCGAAACGGTCCCTTGAACCTCTGGTGAGGGAGAGGTCTCGGTCGAGTCCGTAGATGCTGCCATCATCCTCGACGCCAATCACGAGTGTACCCCCCTGCGAGTTTAGGAGGGCATTCACTGTTTTGAGCGACGCCTGCCTGAGGGCCTTGTTGGGCTCGTTCTTGACGGCATCCCACTGCAGCGAGCTTTTGAACTCAAGGACGTAGCTCTCCCCGAGGCTGATAAGGTCGGTTATGGGTCGCTGGTGCGTGCGCTCCGGTTCGTCGATCAGGCTGGCCATGAACTCGTTGAGCTTCCGGGCCATGATTTCTCGGCGGGCCGCGAGGAAGTCCGGGAACCGTTCGATGTGCCACAGCTGCGGATCCATCGGCACAAACTGCGCTGCCAGCGCTCCGGGATGGCGGTCCTCAATGGCCGGCAGGTAGTCCGCTGGCGGTGTCGCGGAAAGCTCGATGTTGGTTTCAGCCGTGAGGAACGCACGATTGGCAATCTCGTTGACTACCTGACGATGCATGTAGTTGTCCGAGTCCCATTCATCCTGCGCGTACAGGCGTGCCTGCGGGAATATGTGGTGGCTGTGTATCCCGTAACGGGTACCGTGGGTCTGTGCGAGTGGCAGTCCGTTGAACCAGTCGACCGCACTCTGTGCTTTAGCAAGTATGAAGATCGCTCGATAGAGCGCGTGTTGGACGCCGCGGCCCTCAAAATCCGCCGCCTTGACGTCAATGCGCCCACGTTGTTCGGCAATGTTCGCTCGTAGCGCATCCCATGGCTCCGTCTCTCGCACAACGAGCTGGACGTCGGCCTCGAGGCGTTGGTCTGTCTGGCCGGTGTATCGCCCCCACATCAAGGCAGCATAGAGCCAGTTGATGGCGTGGTGAATGGACGACTCGTCAGCGAACCGACCACGGTTGATCGCAAGGTGAGCGACCAGTGGGATGAGGGCATTCGTGGTGTTCAGGTCGCTCGTAGAGTGGACGAACGCACGCGGCGGCAGAATTGTCAGTAGGTAGTCAAGGATCCGCGTCAGTGTCGTCCAGCCGGCTTCAAGTTCGTCTCGAGGGCGGGAGTGGACGGCCTCGAACAACGCGCGTTTCGTGACAGCGGTCGTAAGGGCTCTTGTCATGAACGTCAGGCTGAAGTCGAACCCTCGTTCGCCGCACTCCTGGGCTTTGGCTTTCATGGCGCGACGTGCACGGGGCCACTTTCCGGTGATGTGGGTTAACGCGAGTTCGGCATCGGTGAGCTTTGTGCCTTGGCTGTTGATCCTGTCAAAGATATTGATGGCCTCGTCGAGGTCCGCGTCTGAAGGCACGACCTGTTCGGGGAGGTCGACTTCGTTGATATTGCGGATGCGATTGAGATTGTCCAGCAGGTGCTGCGCCAAGACCATGACGTCGGCACCGTCGTCCGCTCCAGCTTTGTCGCTGGCGATCTGCAAAGGGTTCACCTGTGATGTATCGAAACAATCGATGACGCGCTGCCAATGCGGATCACCCCTCATGCGCGACGCCTGGTAATACTGGAAGTCGAGGTCCTGCAGATTCACGAAGAGGTTGCGCGGGTCGTTTTGAATCTCTGCAGCAGTGTAGAAGCTTGGAATGTCGCCGGTCAGCAACATGTGCAGTGTCGTCAGCCTTTGCTGGCCGTCCAGCAGGACTTGGGCGGTGCCCAGCCTGTCCGGTAGAGTGTCTACGTTCTTGAGTTCGGGAGGCGCATCGGTCTTCCATAGGAGAATACCCCCAACGGGGTAGCCTCTGGCCAGTGAAACCATCAATTGCTTGGCTTGGTCAAGTGTCCAGACGTACTCGCGCTGAAACTCCGGCAGGACGATGTCCGACTTGCGGATGCCGTCGAGTAGCTCGCGGACTTTCATGGCTCTCCTTAAGGTTTACGAGCCGAGCGGTTTCCAAGCGGAATAGTCCGTCGCGGCGGTTGAACATCAAAAAGGGATCGGTTGTCGCCATCGTAACACCATCCGCATCTGCATCGGTTACGAGAGCGAAGGCGGCGAAGAACTCGCGCCTCGCTTCGGCAGCGAGCACTACTCCCACATCCGCCCGGTGTACGAAGACCTCCCGGGCTGGAGCGAATCCACCGCCGGCGCCCGACGGCTCGAAGACCTGCCAGACGCCGCGCGCACCTACATCGCCCGCATCGAGGAAGCCACCGGCGCCGCCATCGACCTCATCTCCACGGGCCCCGACCGCGACGAGACCATAATCCTCAACCATCCCTTCGACGGGGCCGCCTGATGATCGACTCGCGCCTGCTCGAAATCCTCGTCTGCCCCCTCTCCCACGCCCCCTTGGTGCTGCGCCCCTCGGGCGAGGGAACGGGCGACGAGCTCTGGTGCGCCGCCAGCGGCCTCGCCTACCCCATCCACGACGGCATCCCGGTAATGCTCCCGGAGGAAGCCCGCGAACTGACGGCGGAGGAACGGGAGTCCCTGGCGTAAACGCCTTCCTCTCATGACGGCGCTCGGAACGGAGGCATGCGGGAACGCCCCTTGCGTGGCGATTTGGCTGGCTACTGGAGCGTGGCCATCTCGCGCAACTACCGCATTGTCTTCCGCTTCACCGACGGCGACGCCACAGATGTGGATCTCGTCGATTACCACTAGAGGAAGCCCATGACCCGAATGAAGAACCCCGCCCACCCCGGCCGCATCGTGGCAAGCGCCATCAAGGACGCCGGCTGGACTGTCACGCACGCGGCCGAGCGCCTCGGCGTCACCCGTGCGTTCCTGTCGCGCATCCTACACGGCCACGCCAGTATCACCGCCGCCACCGCGCTTCGGCTGGAAGCGCTCGGCTGGTCCGACGCGGAACATTGGATGCGTATGCAGACGAGTTACGACTTGGCCAAGGACGACAGTGGGCGGTTGCCAGAGCCCGCCAAGTCTCCCTCAACGTCCGCTGCCGCGCCGGTCGCACGGCTGGTTCCCTGCGAACCGCGCGGCAAGAGGCGTTCCGGCGCAATGAAGGGCCAGATCCGCATCGACGACGGCTTCTTCGATCCGCTTCCAGAAGACGAGCTCGATGCGTGGGAGGGTCGCTAAGCCGTGCGCCTGCTGCTTGACACCGTCGCGTTGCTTTGGTGGCTGGACGGTAGCCCGCACCTGCCGGATCCAGCGCGGACCCAGCAGCTAGGCTCGACACACGATCTCGTTGGTCCTCGCATCCTCTAGCCTTGTTCGTAGACTGGGCTTGTCGGCTTCGACCTATACTCGGTTCGTGGCGGTGACTTGCAGGCGCGGCGTTCCCGACCGCGGGCGTAGCGGGAGAGCGAGCAGACGGATGGAAACGCAGATCAAAATCATCATCGAAAAGCACGTCGACGGCTACGTCGCCTATCCTCTGGGGGTGAAGGGGGTGGTTGTTGGTCAGGGCGACAGCTACCAAGCAGCCCTCGACGACGTTCAGTCGGCCATTGCCTTCCACTTGGAGACTTTCGGTGCCGACTCGATCCTAGAAACGGAATCCCCTGTCGTTGAAGCCTTTCTGGCTGAAGCAAACATCGCCAGTGGGTAGCCGTGGCGAGGTTTCCAAGGGACGCTCCGAAGCGCCGCGTCATTCAAGCGCTCGAGTCGCTGGAGTTCGAGGTCGTACGCGAAGGCAATCACGTCGCAATGCTGCGGACAAATGAGGACGGGAGTACTACTCCACTGACGATGCCCAACCATCGCCGCATCAAATCCTCCACTTTGAGGGCAATCTGTGCCCAGTCGGGAGTTTCGCGTACGGACTTCCTTGCGGCATACGAGCAAAGCTGAAACATCACCTACCGTTCGTCCCCGACACACAAACATTTTGTCCCACGCGCAAAGCGACGATTTCGCACACATCCTCTCCTTGCCATGTTTGCCGCGCCGCCAATCCCGGTCAGCGCGGAACGCCCGGAGCCAATGCCCGCGAGCGGGAACGGCCCGTCCCCGAACGGTTGCGTGAGCAAGGTCGTACGGCAGCCTTCTCTGACAGGAAGACTCTTTAGCCCTCCGATGGCTCGGAGGAGGTCCGCTGGGAGTAGATGCGCAGCAAAAGCTGGGCGAGAAGCGCGACGGCCAGGATGAGGACGAGCGCGAAATAGATCACAGGCATCGCGAAGCCGCCGAGGAAGAAGCCGGACAGCAGCGGGCCGAGCGCGGCGCCGAAGTCGCGCCAGGTCTGCATCGTCGCCATCCGGTGCATCAGGTGCTCGCTCGGACTTCGCACCGCCACGGTCGCTGGGCCGAGCGCTGCGATGGCCGCCCGTCCGACGATGACGGCCGCCGCGCCGGAATAGACCGCGCCGAGCGCGATGGCAGCGAGGCCGCCCAGGGTCAACGCCGTCGCGGCGAAGAGCGACGCTTCGGTGCCCAGCCGGTCGCCGAGCCAACCGCCAATGGGAGCGAACACCGCCTCGCCCACCCCTCGGAGCGAAAGGACGATGCCACCACCGAGGATCGCCGCCTCGAGGGACACGAGGTCGGCGAGGATGATGGTGATCGTCATCACGAAGACGCCATCGACCGTGAATCCGACGGCAAAGAACAGCCAGTCGAGCCCGCCCGGCTTCGGCAGCCAACCGGGACGGCTCTCGCGCGGCTCGGCGCCTTCGCGCGGGAGGGCGAG
>VXPR01000567.1:0-5996 GCA_009839405.1 Gammaproteobacteria bacterium | reverse complement strand
CAAGGAAGGAGGCCAGTCCGAGAATGAGGAACGCGGATTTGGGTCCTAGCTGACCCGCGATCCAAGCTCCTGCGGTCAGGGCGAAGACAGGTCCGAACTGCTGGATCGCGCGACTCAGGCCGACCCGCGTTCCGGCGCGGTGACGGTCCGCAACCGCGTAGGCGAGTGTGGTCAGGGTGAGGGCGGCAAAGGAGAGGCCCCACAAGAGCCGCGCAACGAGCAGGGGCCAACCTCCATCGAAGAGCCAGTACATCACCGTCGACGACGCGCCGACGATGCACGCCACAATCGTCGCGAGCCGCACTCCGGAGGCGACGGTCGCCCGCGCGATCAGGCCGTAGGACACGATGCGAACGAAGCGGTTGGCAGAGAGCAGCACCCCGACCCAGACGATGCTGATGCCGAAGGCTCCCGCGCTCACGGGTAGCACGACATAGATGAGCGCATCGCCCATCAGCACGATCGACAGCGCCGCGGCGGACAGGGTCGTCGCGCCGAGCGAAGGCGCCGACGGTGGAGCGTCGTGGGGTGAAATCATGGTGATCGGGCGAGCGTACCAACCGGGCTCCAGTCGCAACAGGGCCTTCTTCCATGGGTCGATTCGTCACTTCGCCGAGCGCGCCGCCGAGGACGAGGAACCGGCCGCGACCGCCGGGACGAGGACACGATGCCCTTCCCAGGGCTCGCCGCCTTGCCGTGGCATGTCGGTTTGCGCGAGCCCTGATTCGATCGGAATCGGTACGGGGCGGCTGGAAAAGCGCTTACAATGCCCGCATGGAATCTCGATCGTCGGGCGCGGACGAGGGCATCCGCGCGAACGGCAATCTGGCGAGCTTGGTAGCCACGCCAGAGATGCCCGATGTGGCGGGGCGACGCTTGCACGGCCCGGAAGGAACGCTCGATTGGGTCGGTATGGGCGACATCCGCCAACCCTTGCGGGTGCGCGACGGTGAGGACGTGCGCGAGGTGCAGTCGCGGGTGCAGGTGTACGTCAATCTCGGCGACGGCCAAGCCAAGGGCATCCACATGTCGCGGCTTTACCTGATCCTCGACGAGCACGCCGACACCCGCCCGTTGAGCTGTGCCGGGCTAAAGCTGCTGCTCGGTTCCTTCCTGGAATCCCACCGCGACCTCTCGGGGCAGGCCTACGTCCAGTTCGACTTCGACTACTACCTGCGCCGGCGCGCCCTCGTCTCGGAAAACTCCGGCTGGAACAGCTATCCGGTTTCCATCTGCGGCCGTCTTGCCGGCGGCGAGGTGCAGCTAGAGCTGTGCCTGGGCGTCTGGTACTCAAGCACCTGCCCCGCATCCGCGGCACTGGCGCGACAACTCATCCAGCATCAGTTCGAGCAGGATTTCGGCAAAGAAGGCTTGGTGCCGGCACAACAGGTGCGCGACTGGCTCGGCGCGGAGGAATCCATCGCCGGCACCCCGCACAGCCAACGCAGCATCGCCCGCATCCGCGTGCAACTCGACGACCGCCTCGAATCGTTCCCCATCACCCACCTCGTGGACGTGGCCGAAGACGCCCTCTCGACGCCGGTGCAAACCGCCGTCAAGCGCGAGGACGAACAGGAATTCGCCCGCCGCAACGCCGCCAACCTGATGTTCTGCGAAGACGCCGGCCGCCGCCTGAAGAGCCGCCTAAACGACGAGGCATCCCTCCTCGACTACTGGGTCCGCGTAGAGCACCACGAAAGCCTCCACGCCCACGACGCCGTGAGCATCTTCGCCAAGGGCGTCCCTGGCGGGTATGAACCGAGACCATAGTCGGCCAGTAGCGTTTCGGTTGGCCTACCGCCGACTCGAGTCCATCAACGTGGCTAGGCCATTGCGGCAAGCGGATCCGAGCACGTTCCAGCACCGAAGGCCTTGCAGTTCCAACAATGAGCTACCTATTCGAATGGGACGCAGGCAAGGCTACTTTGAACCTGCGAACCCACGGAGTGTCCTTCGAGGAAGCGTCATCGGTGTTTGGCGACTCACTCGCCATTCTGAGCGGAGATCCCGACCATTCCATTGGCGAAGAACGGCTCCTCCTGCTTGGGGTGTCACGGAAGGGCCGGCTGCTGGTAGTAAGCCATGTCGAGCGACCGCCTCGGATGCGCCTAATCAGTGCGCGTCAGGCAACGGCGGGCGAGCGGAGGCAGTATGAGCAAAAGGATTAGCGCCCATCAAGATCGCGACACAATGCGTTCCGAGTACGACTTCTCGGGTGGCATTCGTGGCGTCACGGCTCGCCGCTATGCGCGCGGCCCCAACTCCGTGGTCGTCACGCTGGACGCCGGGGTTCGTGCGGACGGCAACTGCGCCCAAGTGGATCTGTGGGGTCAGGAGGTGTACGAGTTCGTCGAAGGCCTGAGGGAGGCTCCCCGCAGCCAAGGAACGGGCCTCTTCAACCCGTGGTATGACACCGATGACCACGATCTTGACGAGCTCGCACCCGAGCAACGTCGTTTACAGCTCCTTGCATACCTGCTTGCCCGACGCAATGCGCCGCTCGTGCTTATCGCCGAGGCGCTGGGCTACCAAGGTGGCCGTTTCTCCGGCATCGCAATGACTTCCGAACGGATGTTGCTCGGCCACCACGCGACTGTGCGTCCCGAAGATGTCCTGCCAGTGGGATTCCCAATCCGGCGGACGTCTGGGTCCAAAGGACTGCCGAGCCGTGCCTCAAGGCAGCATGGCTTTACCGAGCCAACTGCAACCACCGTGTGGCGCGCTCTTCGGCGGGAACTCGACCCGTTCAAGTTCGTTCTCTGGAACTCGGTTCCTTGGCATCCCCACAGGCAGGGGAATGGATTGTCAAATCGTGCGCCCAGTACCGTGGAACAGGCTGCGGGGTTGTGCCACGTGGCGAGGCTCCTCGACCTCTTTCCCGGCGCCAAGGTGGTTGCGATCGGCAACAAGGCGCAGACGAGTCTGGCGGGTCTTGTGGACACACACCATTTGCGCCACCCGGCGAATGGAGGCAGTTCGGAATTCAACCGTGGCGTTCAACGCCTAGTCAAACAAGGAGGCCGGGCCGTGGAAGCGGCGGCGATAGCGCCTGGCCGAAGCGGTGCGCAGGCCTGAAGGCTGCATCGTCCTCGTCGTTAGTTTGGTGCCGAGGAGAGGACTTGAACCTCCACGGGGTTTCCCCCACTAGCACCTGAAGCTAGCGTGTCTACCAATTTCACCACCTCGGCATGAGGCCCCCGCCTTGGCGGCGCGGGGGCGCGACTTTTCCAAAGCGACGTTCATTTGATTAGACGAAACTGGGGGCGTGGGGGGTCACGCCGGAAGCGGGCGGAGGCAGACTCGGCGCGGGTGTTGACGCGTGGTGAGTTGGTCGAGGCGTTCGCGGAACGCGGCTCGATGCGGTGGTCTGGGCTGCTGCGGCATCTCGATGTGCGTGGTGCGGAATCCAAGGCGCTCAGAAAGTTGCTCGATGGGCTCCTGGCTTCGGGCGATGTCCGGCTTGGCCAGCGTGGGCGCTATGAGCTGACCCAGCCACCGGAGAAGGTCGCGGGCGAGGTCGTTGGGGACGTTCCGGGGCTCTTGGCGGTGGAGACTTCGACAGGGCGCGTGCCGCTGGCGCGAGGGCATCGCGTTCGCGGGGTGCGGCAGGGAGATCGCGTCGAGGGTTCGCGGACGAAGGAAGGCGTGGTGGTGCGCCGCGTGGTTTCGCCCTCTTCGGAACCGCTGATCGGTGCCTTGAATGCCCCCTTGCCGGCGCCGCAAGATGAAGCGCCTGACCGGGAGCGGGGATTCGGCTCCTATGCAGCGCCTTGGGTGGAGTCCCTCGATCCGGGGCTGCGCGGGCGGGTCGATCTGGTCGTGCCGCCTGCGGGCGCTCGCGATGGCGCGATCGTCGAGGTGGAGGTGCTGGAGGTGGGTTTCCGGCGCGTTTCCGGGCGGGTCGTCCGCGTACGGGATGCTGGCAACGAGGCGGCGCGGGCTACAGATGCGGCGCTGGCGGCGTATCGGATACCGTGTGTTTGGCCCGCGGCTCTAGAGGAAAGCGCGCCTCGCGGCGCGATGGAGGGCGAGACGCCCTCCCTCCAGAGAGCTGCCCCGGCTACCAAATCCGACGACCGGCTTGATCTGCGCGACATGCCCCTTGTCACCATCGATGGTGAGGATGCGCGCGACTTCGACGATGCAGTGTTCGCCGAGCGTCGGCGAAATGGTGGTTGGCGGCTGGTGGTTGCCATCGCCGATGTTTCGCACTACGTCGCGCACGACTCGCCGCTCGACCACGAGGCCAGGCGCCGGGGCAACTCGGTGTACCTGCCGGATCGGGTGGTGCCGATGCTGCCGGAGGCGCTCAGCAATGGGCTTTGTTCGCTGCGGCCGGACGAAGATCGGCTCGCGGTGGTGTGCGACATGCTCGTCTCGGCACAGGGTCGGGTGTCGCGCCACAGCTTCGCCCGCGCCACGATTCGCTCCAAGGCCCGGCTCACCTACACGGAGGTTGCTGCGTTCCTCGAGGGACGCGGAGGCGTGGAGAGTCCGGCGGTCGCTACATCTCTGATAGCGCTGAATGGCGTGCGCAAGGCACTGATGGCGCAGCGGGAAGAACGCGGTGCGCTGGACCTCGAAAGTCACGAGTCCCGCGTGGAGTTGCAGGACGGTCGGCCGGCAAGCGTTGTGGACGTGGAGCGCAACGACGCCCATCGCCTCATCGAGGAGGCCATGATCGCCGCCAACGTCGCGACGGCGCGGGAGTTGGAACGGCTGCTCAAGCAGGATGGGAAGGGCCCCGCGAGCGGCACGCGTCCGGTGTATCGCGTCCACGAACCGCCGCCGAGCGACCGTCTGGACGCCCTGGAACCCGCTCTGCGCCTGGCCGGAGTGTCGGTGCCGCCAGCGCCCATCACACCGCTGGCCTTGAGCGAAGCGCTCGTGCGCGCCAAGTCGGCATCGAGTCTGCCCGGGTGGATTTGGGACATCCTCACCCTGCGCAGCCTCGCCCAGGCCCGCTACGAAACCCGGCGCCTCGGCCACTTTGGCCTGGCGCTGTCCACCTACGTCCACTTCACCTCGCCCATCCGGCGCTATTCGGACCTGCTGGCGCATCGCATCCTCTTTGGCTGGCGCCCGAACGCGGACGAGCAGGACGAGGTCTGCGCCCACATCTCGGCCACCGAACGCCGCGCCGAGAGCGCAGAGCGAATGGTGGACAACTGGCTCAAGTGCGCCTTTATCGAGCATCGAGTGGGGGAGACGTTTTCCGGTCGGATCGCCGGGGTGACCGGATTTGGCCTCTTTGTCGAACTCGAGGGCGCCGGCGTGCAGGGGCTGTTGCACATTGGTTCGCTTGGTGCGGACTACTTCCACCATGTGCCCGCCGCCATGGCGCTGGTGGGGGAGCGCTCGGGGCGGCGCTTCGCTCTTGGCGACGAGGTCAAAGTGGTCTTGCAGGATGTTTCGCCGCCCATGGGACGGGTGGATCTCCGCTTGGCCGAGCGTCCCACGCGCAGCGAACGGATGCCACGGGAACGGCGCAGCAGGGGCCGCAGAAGGCGGTGAGCGATCGCATCTACGGCATCCACGCCGTGCGCGAACTGATCGACGCCGATCCGGCGCGCATTCGCAGTTTGAAGGTGGCGGCTGGGCGACGTGCGCCGGAGCTTGCCGCCATCGTCACGCAGGCGCGCAATGCCAGCATTCGGGTGGACACTGTGGATCGCTCGGCGCTGAACCGGCTCGCCGAGGGCGGCAGTCATCAGGGCATCCTTGCGGAATGCCACGCGGTTCGCCCGACCAGCGAAGCCGCCTTCGAGGAGCGTTTTGCCACACTCTCGCAACCTTTGCTGCTTGCACTCGACCACATCGAAGACCCGCGCAATCTCGGCGCGTGCCTGCGCAGCGCCGAAGCGGCCGGTGTCGATGCCGTGCTCGTGCCGCGCCGCCGCAGCGCACCGTTGTCCGGTGTTGCGGCCAAGGCGGCAAGCGGCGCGATGGAGCATCTCACCATCGTCGAGGTGGCGAATCTGGCGCGACGACTCGAC
>VXPR01000119.1 GCA_009839405.1 Gammaproteobacteria bacterium | reverse complement strand
CACCAAACCCCTCGCTCCGTTCGTGGCTTGGCCCCAGCCCCCGCCTCCCCGGGACTGTCCCTCACTCCTCGGCCATGTCCGCTTCCGCCAGACGCAGCACCAGATCGCGTAGCGTCACCATGCCGACGATGTTGCGGTCGTGGTCGATGGCGACTCCGCGGGAGATGTCGAACTGCACCAAGAGCCGCACGGCGTAGCGGGCGAGCATGTCCGAGGGCAAGGTGAGAATGGGCTTCGACATGACCTCGTACACGTTGGTGCGATCGAGCGGCCGGTTCTCGGCGATCACCTTGCGGGCGATGTCGGCGACGACGACGAGGCCGTACTCGTCGCCGTCGTGGCGTCGCGCCACCACGAGGGAACTCACGGCATGGTGCCGCATCGCCTCCACAGCGTCCGCTACCGTCGCGAGCCCATCGACGCTGTGAATGTCGGCCGTCATCACATCGGCCACCCGGAGGGTGTTGTTCATGGCCCGCCCCCTACAGCCGATACACGCGCGCCGCCGTTCCGTAGAACATCGCGTGCTTTTCGTCCTCGGTGAAGTCGGCGACGATCTTCTTGAGCCCGTTGAAGAGCACCTGATAGGAGATCGACAGGCGATCTACCGGGAAGTTGCTCTCGAACATGCAGCGGTCTGGCCCGAAGCACTCGATGGCGTGCAGGTAGTAGCGCCCTTGCGCGGCGGCGAACTCGTCCGAGGTGGGCGGGCGTTCGGCGCGGTCCCAGCCGAAGCCGTTGTCCGGCATGGCGAGACCGCCGATCTTGGCGACCACGTTCGGGCACTCGGCGATGGCGGCGATGTCGTCCTTCCACTGCGCGAAGATCTCCTCCTGACGGCCGGCATAGGCGCCGACGCCCAGGGGCGTGCCGAAGTGGTCGAGCACCATCGTCGTCTCCGGGCAGGCGCGGGCGAGCTCGAGATAGTCGCGGTTCTGGTGATAGAAGTGCCACGTGTCGTAGGTGTAGCCGAGCCGGCCGAGGGTCTGCACGCCCGTGCGGAAGTCCTCGCGCGGGTAGGGGCAGGGCCAGCCACGACCGGCGTTGGTCAGGGTGCCGGTGGAGTCGCTCGGCCCCGCATGACGGATGCCGCGAAAGAGGCCATTGCCGGCTTCCTCGTGGGCGGCGAGCACTTCTTCGACCGTTTCGCCCCGGGTGAGATCAGCATGACTGACGATGCCGGCGATGGTGGCGCGGCCCTCCACCTTCGCACTCTCGGCGGCCACACCGGCGACGTATTCGGTCTCGCCCACCGGGCGCAGGTGCTCGGGACCGTCAGTGCGGTAGCCGGAGTGGCAGTCCACGAACACCGTCTTTTCGATGTTGTGACCGGAGCCAGTATCGGCCCAGAGGTCTTCGAGCACGTAGCGGCGCCAGTTGCCGGCCGTTTCCCACATATGGTGGTGCGGATCGACGATTGGCCGATCGGGTTCGATGATTTCCTCGGTGACCGAGGCAAGCCATTCGTCGGAACCGGGCTTTGGCATGGCTGGCATTCCTTGCTTTTGGAGCGGACGGGCATGGTACGACGATTCAAAGCGTAGAATCGCCGGCGATGGACAGCGAGACGATGGCGCGCTCCCTGTTGACGGGGAAGACCAGCGATTTCCTCAAGATCGGAGTGGGCGCTGCCGGGCGCGGAGACTTGGCGACCTTGCAGGCAGTGCTTGCGGTGCAGCCCGACTGGATCACGCGGATCGGCTCGCACGGCCGCACGATGCTGTGGGAAGCGGCATACCGCGGGCGGCTCGAAACCGCTGCCCATCTCGTCGAGCGTGGCGCCGACATCGAGGCACGAGGCTGTCACTTCACACCGCTCTTGGTGGAGGTCAGCCCCTATTGCGCCGCGCGCCATCGCAAGCACGAGGCGGTGGCGGAGTTGCTTCTCGCTCGCGGCGCGCTGGTCGACATCCTCACCCATGCCTATCTCGGCGACGGCGACGGCGTGGCAGCACGGCTCGATGACGATCCAGCGCTTGCCACCGCCGAGGTGCCGCAACACGACCCCAACGTCCGCGCCACGGTGCTGCATTACGCGGTTGCCGCGGGGCATCTCGACATCGTTCGGATGCTGCTCGCACGCGGGGCGAAGCCGGCACCCTATGCCCTATGGCTCACCCGTTTCGCCATCTGGCGCGAACGCGCCGACATCCTGCAAGAGCTCATCTGTGCCGGGATGCCGGTCGAATCCCAGGCTGTCCCCCGCGCCGGAGTCCTGAGCCGTGGGGTGCTCGACGTATTGGCTGCCGCCGGCGTCGCCGACGACCCCGACCGCGCCGAGGGTGGCTGGCCACCCATTGTCTTTCAGTCGCGCGGCGACAGAGGCGGCAGCGTCGAACGAGTGCGCGACCTGATCGAACGCGGGGCGGACGTGAATGTCACCAACCACAAGGGACAGACCGCACTCCATTGCGCCGCCAAGGCCGGCTTCGTGGACATCGTGGAGTTGCTGCTCGCGCACGGCGCCGCGGTGGACGCGGCGGACGCCACCGGCGAGACACCCTTGGCGACGGTGCTGCGTTCCACGGCGAAGGACAAGGCTCGTCTCGTAGCGGTGGTGCGCAGGCTGTTGGCGGCCGGAGCAGATCGGCATCACGCAGACAAGCAGGGCCGCACGCCCGCCAACATCGCATCCCGCAAACGGGATGGCCGCTGGGCAGCAGCCCTGGAGATTGGGTGACGGGACGCGTAGGGGCGGGGCATGCCCGCCCGGCCCTCGCGCCGTTACACTCGCGCAAAACGTCGGAGGCATTTGCCCCGCCTCCAAAGGCTCTTGGCAGGGGAAGGACATAGGCCGTGACAAACGAACTCGATGATCTTGCCGTGTATGGCGACACACCGGTGGGCTGGTGCGCGCGAACGCCGGTCAATGAAACGCTGGACGAAGACGGTCACCCTCTAGCGGAGAAGCGAGGCTTTGGCGTTGCGGACCCGCGGGCACCGTCTCGACGCCTCTATGACGATCCCGAAGTGCAGGCGCTGCGCGACCACCTCAAGGCCAACAACGGCATCAAGGGGCTCGACATCTGCGCCCCGAACGAGATCGACCGCGTGGTGCGCCTCTTCTTCCGCGACGGCTTCGTCGTCGTGAAGGACCTGCTCGACGCCGATGCGCTGGCGCGTTGGCGCGGTGGATGCGCCCGCGAGCTGCGCAAGATTCTCGAACCCGACGGTCACGACGGGCGCAAGTACATCACCGAGACGATGCGCCTGCCGCATCGCTACAGCTATGGCACGGCATCGGCGTCGCGGCAGTTGCTGCACGACCCCGTGTGGGCGTCGATGATCGACCTACCGGCCACCACGCCCATCCTGAAGGCGATCTTCGGCACCGACGACTACTTGGTGCTCGGCGCCGGCGGCGACCTCTGCCTGCCTGGCGCGGTGGAGTACCAGCACCTGCACGGCGACGTGCGCGAGCAATACCATCTGCCCGAGGCCCGCATCCGTCAGGCAGCAGGGCTCGGCATCGACACGTCCGGTGAACTCGATGGCCGCACCAGGCAGCGGATCGTCGAGCGAACGCCACCGGTGGTCACGATCAACTTCGCCATGAGCGACCTCACGTGGGAGAACGGCCCCATCCGCCAGATTCCCGGTACCCACGGCGTGGCGGAAGATCCGCCAAGGCCCGCCGACGAACCCGAATGGATGCGCCTCTCGACGCTCGTCGGCGCTCCCGCCGGCGCCGGCGTGTTCCGCGACAACCGTGCCTGGCACAGCGCCACGCCCAACCTGTCACGCGAAATCCGCGCCCTTCCCAACGTCGAATACGGTGCCCCGTGGCTCGACGGCGACCGTCCCCACGCCCGCACCATGCCGCACGAAATCTGGCAAACGCTCTCCCCCCACGCCCAGCACCTGTGTCGCCGCGTAAAGGCCGACCCTGGCGTCTGGCCTGCCGGCGCCGGCGTCATGCACGCCTTGGCAAACAAGCGCAAGGAAGCCAACGGCACGCTGGCGCGCAAGCCCGGCGAGGGCAGTCAACGCCGCTGACGGCCCCTTCAAGCCGTCCAAGCGAAACCGGTTTTGCCCGCCAAGGTTGCCATCTCAGTCAATCCCATGTCCGGGCGGGACGTGCGGCGGATCGCGGCGCGCGCCAGCAACATGACGATTGAGGCGAAGCGCGACATTGTGGCGCGGATTGCGGCCGGAGCCGATGCCGCGGGGGCGACGGACATCTACATCACCGAAGAGCCGTTCCGCATCGCGTCGCTGGCGCTCGAATGGCTGCCACTGCGGGCGCGGGTGCATGTCCTGAAGACGCCGCTGAACCATGATGCTTCGGACACCGAGGCTGCCATCGCGTCGTTCTTGGAGGCTGGAGCGACCACCTTGGTTTCCCTCGGAGGGGACGGCACCAATCGCGCCATCGCCCGGCACCTGCACAAAGCCGGCGACGACGGCATCTCGCTGATCCCGCTCTCCACCGGCACCAACAACGTCTTCCCGACGCTGGTGGAGCCAACCATTGCCGGCACCGTCGCCGGGCTCACCGCTCGGGGCCTCCTTGCCAAGGCGCCGGTGCGCCCACGCTGCAAGATGCTGCATGTGCGATTTGCCGATGGCGCCACGGACGTTGGCCTCATCGATGCGGCGCAGCTAGACGGCGATTTCGTCGGCAACCTGCTGCCGTTCGATTCGGCACGTCTTGCCCGCGTTCTCTTGACGCGGGCGGAACCGGACGCCATCGGCATGTCGCCCATCGGCGGGTTGATCGACGTGGTGGATGCCCAAGACGACTGCGGCCTGCTGCTTGAACTGGGGCCAGGGCAAGTGGTCGATGCGCCCGTCTCGCCAGGACTCTTCCGCTCCGTCTCCGTGACCCGCGCCGTTCGGGTGCCCTTCGACACGCCGGTGATCTTTCGCGGCCACGGCGTGCTCGCGCTCGACGGCGACCGAGACCATCGACTGCGCGGGAGCCGGATCGCCCACGTCACCGTGCGCCGGGATGGTCCGCATGTGCTCGATGTGGCCGCCGCAATGCGACACGCGGTGCGTCACGGTATGATGGCGCGCCCCGAAGACCGAGCCGCCGATTGATCGTCAAGCCCCGCATTCGCGGCTTCGTCTGCACCACTGCCCATCCCGCCGGCTGCGTTGCTGGCGTCCGCGAACAGATCGATCTCGTGCGGCAGCGGGGCCCGATCTCTGCGCCCAACCCGCCCCGCAATGCGCTCGTCATCGGCTGCTCCGGCGGCTTCGGCCTTGCTTCACGCACCGTCGCCGCCTTTGGCGCCGGGGCCAACACGCTCGGCATCTCGTTTGAGAAGCAGCCGACGGCGAAGCGCACGGCGACGGCGGGCTGGTACAACAATCTCGCCTTCGAGGCGGCCGCCGCCGAGGCGGGGCTCTTGGCCCGAACCCTGGACGGCGATGCCTTCTCGGACGAGATGCGCACGCGCACGACGCGAGCGCTACGGGACGAGTTTGGTCCCATTGACCTGCTCGTCTATAGCCTCGCGGCGCCGGTGCGCACCCATCCGCGCACGGGCGAGACGCACCGCTCGGCCATCAAGCCCCTAGGCGAGTCGTTCACGACCAACACGCTCGACTTCAACACCGGCAAGGTGCACGAGGTGACGCTCGAGGGCGCCAGCGAAGAGGAAACCGCTGCCACCGTGCAGGTGATGGGGGGTGAGGACTGGGAATACTGGATTGACGCACTTACCGATGCTGGGCTCTTGAACGAAGGGTTCGAGACGGTTGCCTATACCTACCTCGGCAGCGAACTCACCCACCGCATCTATCGCGGCGGCACCTTGGGCCGGGCGAAGGCGGACCTCGACCGGGCGGCACATGCCATCGACGCTCGGCTCGGCGCCATCGGCGGACGCGCCCGGGTGGCCGCGCTCACCGCCATCGTCAGTCAAGCGAGCGCAGCCATTCCCGTTGTTCCGCTTTACGTCGCGATCCTCTTCCGGGTGATGCGCGAGCGCGGCGTTCACGAATCCTGCATCGAGCACGTCGACCGGCTCTTTCGCACCGGCCTCTATGGCGCCGGCGCCGCCATCGATACAGAAGGCCACCTGCGTCTCGATGACCGCGAGTTGGACGCGGCCGTGCAGGAAGAGGTTGGCCGGCGTTGGCGGCAGGTGAACACCGAAAACCTTGCGGAGCTCGGCGATGCGGCCAGCTTCCGCGAAGGCTTTCTCAGGGTGTTCGGATTCGGCATGGCTGGCGTCGACTACGACGCGGACGTCGACATCGGCAGAGTCTGACGGCGCCCGCATGACCAATCGCGTCTTGGATGGCGAGGCCCCTGCCTTGACCTCGTCCGCAGCTCCATCCCCCTCGGGCACGGCAAGAGAGCACGCCCCGTTCCTCAAGGCCTGCCGGGGCGAGCCAACGCCGTTCACTCCCATTTGGCTGAACCGGCAAGCCGGTCGCTACATGCCCGAATACCACGCCGTGAAGGGCAAGACGCCAAGCCTCGAGTTCTTTCGCACACCGGAACTCGCGGCGCGAGTGACGGTGGATGCACAGCGCATTCTGGGTGTGGACGCGGCCATCGTTTTCGCCGACCTGTTGCCCATTCTGGAGCCGATGGGGCTCGCGCTCGACTACGTTCCGGGAGTGGGCCCGGTGTTCGCGAACCCGGTGCGCAAGCTCGCCGCCATCGACCGGCTGCGGGTACCGTCCGCGTCAGAGGAACTCGGCTACATCGCCGAGACCATCAGCGGCGTTCTCGACGGGTTGCCGCCGGACATCCCGCTGATCGGCTTCGCCGGGGCGCCCTTCACGCTGGCTTCCTACGCCATCGAGGGCGCCGGCTCCCGCAACTTCCTGCACACCAAGAAGCTGATGTACGAGCACGAGGCATCTTGGAACCTGCTGCTTTCGAAGCTCACTCGCGCGGTGATCGACTACGTTCGCTTGCAGATCGACGCCGGCGTGCAGGCCGTGCAGATCTTCGACTCTTGGGTTGGCGCGCTCTCGCGGCAAGACTACCGGCGCTATGTGGCGCCCCATGTGCAGGAGTTGATGCAGGGCATCCGGCGCGCGGAGGTTGCCAGCGACGGCACCGAGGGCCGAGCGCACTCGCCACCGATCATCTACTTCGGAGTCAACACGGCGCATCTCGTGGCAGACATGCACGCCACCGGCGCGGACCTCCTCGCCCTCGACTGGCGCACGCCGCTGGGCGAGACGTGGCAGCGTCTGGGCTCGCGGGCCATTCAAGGCAACCTCGACCCCATCGTGCTCTGCGCCAACACCGAAGCCATCGCCACGAGCGCCGGTCACGTGCTCGAGCAAGCCGCTGGCCGCCCCGGCCACATCTTCAACCTGGGCCACGGCATCGTTCCGCAAACTCCGGTGGACAACGTGAAGTTCCTAGTGGATTTCGTGCACGAGGCGACCGCACAGTGAAGTCACCGTCCGTTGCTGTGCAGCAGGTGGCGCAGCCCGGACCCTGGCTCAAGCTGCTCTGGCGCCTCGCCTTCTGGATTCCCCTCGTCATCAGCATCGCGGTCGCATGGACGCCGAACCCCGCCGGCTTGGTGGCAAGCATGGCCGGCAGCGTCGCCCACATCGCCGCCGCCGGCTACCTTGCCTTCGCTCTCTCGCTGGCGCACTTTCGACAGGGCCCCTGGCCCGCAGTGGCAGCCTGGATGATGGTATGGGGCGTCACCATCGAACTGGTGCAGCTCTTCGTCGATGGTCGCGGCGCTCAAATCGCCGACCTCGCCTCCGACGCCCTCGGCATAGCCATTGGCTGCACCGGCTACGCGTTGTGGCAACGGCTGACGCACCGCGCGAGGGACCAGGCCGATAAGCCATCGCGCTCACCGGCGTAACCCCGCTTGTGTTATAACGATGTACCAACGCTTGGGGTGAGACGGCCCCAACCGTCGCTCGGAGGGCGAGACGATGATCAAGACCCTGCAACGCCACGGCAACAGCCACGCGCTGGTTTTGGATAAGCCAATCATGGAGATGCTGGGCGTGCGCGAAGACACGCGCCTGCAGGTTTCGGTCTCTGGCGGCTCGCTGATCGTCACGCCGGTGAACGTGGGCGTTGGGCGGGACGAGATCGACCGTGCCTTCGACGGTCTGCAACCGCGTTACGGTGACATGCTGCGCCGCTTGGCGGAATGATCCGGTTCCTGTCCGTTGACGACGTCAACCGCCTCCACGAACGCACGATCCGCGCCCACGGCGGTGCGCCTGGAACTCGGGATGCTGGATTGCTCGACTCGGCGGTCGCCATGCCGATGCAGTCATTCGATGGCGAATACCTGCATCCAGGCATCCCGGAGATGGCAGCCGCGTACCACTTCCACATCTGCCAGGCGCACGCCTATGTCGACGGCAACAAGCGAACGGCGGCGTTGGCATCGCTGGCATTCCTACGCATCAACAGGGCCCAAAGCCTGCCGCCACCCGACGAACTGGAAGCGGCAACGCTCGCCGTGGCCGGTGGGCAGATGTCCAAGGCGGAGCTCACCGAGTGGTTCCAAACGCGATGGCCAGGCGCGTAGGCGGAGCACGAAACTGCAATCCGCCGCGGCACGTGAGGGTGCGCCGAATCGCGAGGAGGGCCCAAAAAAACCACTAGCGACGGGGCACGGTTAGTTACCGACGTTCCCGCGCCCGCCGACCTTGCGCGCCAACCCACGCACGGTTCGGCCACACCTGATTTACCATTCGCGCTCGCGCCAAAACGGCGCTCGGATTGGATGAGGGAGTTCATGACCGCACCTACGCGAATCACGGTGACCGGTGCCGCTGGGCAGATCGGCTATGCGCTGGTGTTCAGGATTGCATCCGGGGCAATGTTGGGGACGGATCGTCCGGTGATCCTGCAACTGCTGGAGATTCCGCCGGCGATGAACGCGTTGAACGGCGTCATCATGGAACTCGAGGATTGCGCCTTCCCGCTGCTGAAGGGTGTGGTCGCGACCGACGATCCCAACGTCGCCTTCAAGGACACCGACCTCGCGCTGCTGGTAGGGTCGCGTCCGCGCACGGGGGGAATGGAGCGCAGTGACCTGCTCGAAGCCAACGCGGCCATCTTCTCGGTGCAAGGCAAGGCGCTGAACGAACACGCCTCGCGGCAGGCGAAGGTGCTGGTGGTGGGCAACCCGGCCAACACCAACTGCCTGATCGCGCAAAGGAACGCGCCGGACCTTGACCCGCGCAACTTCACCGCCATGACCCGGCTCGACCACAACCGGGCGCTGGCGCAGCTTGCCGCCAAGACCGGCGCTTCCGTGAGCGGCATCTACGGCTTCTCGATCTGGGGCAATCATTCGCCCACCATGTATCCGGACCTGCACCACACGGTGATCGCCGGCCAGAGCGTCTTGGATCGGATCGACATGGATTGGTACGAGAACGACTTCATGCCCACCGTGCAGAAGCGCGGCGCCGCCATCATCGACGCCCGTGGGGCTTCGAGCGCGGCGTCAGCCGCCAACGCCGCCATCGACCACATGCACGACTGGCTGCTCGGCTCGGACGGCCGCGTGGTGAGCATGGGTGTCGTTGCAGACGGCAGCTACGACATCGCCGAAGGGTTGATCTTCTCCTATCCGGTCACATGCACCGCCGGCGATTGGAAGATCGTCCCCGACCTCGCAGTCAACGACTTCAGCCGCAGCAAGCTCGACATCACGGAGAACGAGTTGATCGAGGAAAGAGACGAAGTGGCGGCGCTGTTGCCTGGCTGATGCCCCCAAAGGGGCACGTGGTGATGGACGGCGAGCGCACCCTTTTTGGGGCGGGGCTTGTCCTCGGCCACACCGGCGGGCGCACCAAGCCGATGCTCGAATGGGCGTGCGTCCAGGGCCACTACAACGCCCCGAACCCGGCCGATGCCGTGGTCAGGGCGTTGCGCGTCCACGAGATCTAATCGCGGAAGGCGGCGCTGCCGCATGGCGCGGCGCGCGACATGGAAGTGCGCCGAATAGAATGGCGCGACGTGGATCCCGACACCACGACCTAGAACCGTCCGGGGCACAAGATGAAGGCCGGCAAGGCGCATCGCGTGCCGCTCTCGCGGCAGGCGCTCAACGTCCTCGATGCGGCTTGCGGTTTCGGGGGCGACACCGGCGTGGTGTTCCCGGCGCAGAACGGGCGCCGCCAGATGCTGCCGGACAACGCAAGCCGCCGCTTCGCCTCGCGGGTCTGCGACGGCGCGACGGCGCACGGGTTCCGCGACTGGGCCGGCGAGACCAGCGTGGAGCAAAGTCGCCGAGCTCTGCCTCGCGCATGACGTCCGCGAGTCGAACGAGTGGGCCTACGAGCGCAGCGGACCTGCTGCAGCGCCGCAGCCCGGTGACGCAGCGACGGGGAATACGTCGCGCACTGATATGGTCGTCAGGCTAAGCTAGGTGCTGAGCTGGGGAAATCACATGGATCAATCGGGAGACGGTCCAACGGGGGCTAGTGCCTGCCTATCCGTCGTCGCGGAGCGGTTGGAGGCGCTCGTGCACCGGAGTCAGGAGCCGAGCGTTCGTAAGGTGTTGGACGACACACAGGCCGCTGCGGAGGAAGTTGGGAAAGCATGGAGTGGTTCCTTTCTTGGCTACCACGCGACCGTCTACTACGCCGCGTTGACGGTCCCGCCGGCTGGCGCGCACTTCAGCCCCGAGTGGGGCCTTAGGGACACCTTCGCGGATGGTACTGTCGGTGACTGGATGGAGTTCAGACCGGAAGATGTCGAGTCTGCGATCCAAGTGGCCGCCGGCAATCCGGATCTCATCTCGCTGTACGCCCTTCGCGACGAAATGGCTGTCGAGTTCGACGGTGCACAACTAGAGATGCTCTCGATCCTGGAGCCTTGGAAGGTGGATGCCTTCGTCGAGCGCCTCTACGATCGCTTGGACAAAATGGCGGTCGTCGGGCCGGCGCGCGTTCTACGGACGATGTTGCCGCGTGGGCAGATCATGTCTAGGGACAGCAAGGCGGTGACCCAGGGTATGAGAAAACCGCCGCATCTGTCTGTTCTCGCCGACATCCTCTCTATCCGGGACGCCATCGACAAGACTGCGGAACTCAGCAGGCTGTCGCGTCAAGCTCAACGGCATTTCTCACGACAGGGAAGGTCGGACGCCAGCGGGACCTCCGTGTTCGTCGGGCACGGTCGTTCGCCGGTCTGGCGGGAACTGAAGGACTTTCTCACAGAGCGGCTACAGCTGGACGTCGACGAGTTCAACAGAGTTCCGGTCGCCGGCGTCACGAACACTGCTCGACTTTCAGAGCTGATGGACTCAGCGACGATGGCGCTAATCGTGATGACGGCAGAGGATGAACAGGCGGATGGCACATTCCACGCCCGCCTGAATGCGGTTCACGAAGTGGGGCTGTTCCAAGGCAGACTAGGGTTCCACCGCACGATCGTAGTTCTGGAGGAAGGCTGCGAGGGGTTTAGCAACATCCAAGGACTTGGCCACATCGGCTTCCCCAAGGCCGAGATAGGTGCTGCGTTCGAGAAGATACGGCATGCTCTTGAACGCGAAGGCGTTGTACGTCCGGCAGTCTCGGACAATGTGCAGCCCTCAAAGACGCTGTGAATACTCGAGCTGGTTGAGGTCCCAGTTGAGTTGACGCATCGTCGCTCTGCCTGCCCCCTGCCCACCCGGACACGCTGCGAGGCAGCAAGCTGGCAACGCAACACCTCCGCCATTTCGCGTCCCAGCAGGCCAAGGGAGTACCGAAAACGTCCGAAACCCGTAACCGTACGCACACTCGACTGCCCGGGCGTCGGTCGCCCGCACACGTCTAAGGCCGAGCCCGTTACGCACCGGAGTCCGACCACCATGACTCCGACCTAACCTGACCTGCCTCAAACCAAGCCAAGCCGGCATACGAGCGCCGGCGGCCACCCCCTCGCGCTCCCCTAGACATCATCCGTTCACCACTGAGGGTCCACACGCACGTCAGCCCCCTGTCGCTCAACAACCGGTCAAAGGAGTCGGCGCAGATCAAGCATCCCGCGTTACCCCGACTCTCCTGTGTTTCGTCGAACGAAAACGACCCGATCGCGCCGTCACTGCGCCTGAAGACACTTGGACATTCCGGATCCATCGTAAGCTCCGCTCCCGCCGCCGCCCAGGCCACAGGGACATAACAGGCTGCCCCCTCCGGCAAGGCCCCATCGCGACCTTGTTCCCACCGGTATTGACAAACAGTACCACGGAAGTCGCCGGCCTTCTCCGCAACTCTATCCGATGCGAAATAGGGTGCTGGCTTGCCCGCGTCGTTCCAGTCCTGTGTTTGGCGCCAGTCCAGTTCCAATAGAAACTCCTCGTCAGTCAACGTCCCTAGTTCTGTATCAAAAAAGAAACGCCTACCTTTTCCCTTCCATCGCGCGACCCTTGAGGCCAACTCTTCAACAGGAACGCACACCGCCACGATTCTCGCAAATGAGAGATACGACGGCGCACGGCGGTCCTCCAGTGCGTCGTGCCGCGCGTGCGCATACAAACGGTACCAACGCCGTCCGTCGTCCCCGGTGAACATCGCCGCACTCCTCATGTCCAAAAGCGCCTCTTCTGCGAATGGCCAATTCGGACGACTGACATCGCGAAGCCCTTCGAATCGCAGGCCTGCCGCCGCGAATTGGACTGGCGTTACCGCGACCTCCGGCGCGACCACCGTCGGGTCCACGTCCCTGCAAAACGGAACGTCCAAGGCCGAGTGATACCGCTTGACCTCATCCCACGCGAGGCGTCGTTCGCACCACACATGGTCTGACATCGTCCCTAGAAGCTCGTACATCGCGATCCATTGGTATTTTTTGCCGATGCGCTCCGTCCTGCCTCGCGACCGCGAGACATACTCTCCGTGAGCGCCGTCCTTCGGGAACAGCGAATGGCGCCAACCGAGTTCGTACGCTCTCCAAGCCGTCCAATTGCCGATTAACTCGCCATTCCACCCAGACTCACCCGCGCGGGCCGGTGGTGGCTCAACAGTTAGTGCCACGGGCAGGAAATGCCGCGCTCTGCTCTCCAGCACGTATCGACCGAAGTCACCGTACCCGCCAACGCCCCTCCCGTATTCCGTAGTGCACGAACGCGCGATTGTCCCGTGCGTATCTCCCACTGCTTCCGCCCGAGCGTCAACTTCCGCGTTCGATCGGAACTCCAGTGGCCATTTGGTCGTGTGAGGTGGCTTGCATGCGGCCACGTCAACGTGCTGCGGGACGACATCAAGAAAGGTCGCCCGTTCAATGACACCTAGCGCGAAGTCGCGAACCAGGAGATGCGCAGGCGGGTCACCCTGGCAAAACACTTGGTCGTAAACGGCTTCGGCCGCGAGCCCTACGTCTTGTCCGCGCATGCCGCAGCACGCGCCATAGACTGAGGCCAGCACGCGTTCCAATACATACAAGTCGTCTACAGCTCCAAACCGCTGAAGCAACTTCGGCATCACATCAGGCTGCAGACGAAACAGATGTACCAATGCCTTTGTTGCTTGGTCCCTCAGATTGCGATTGGTTGTGCTCAGGAACCAGATCAACCCGACTGCGGCCAATTCACCTACTAATGGGTTGGCGAAGCGACTTGTCTGCGCAAGCATCCATACAACGTGATTGAGGGCAGCTGCGCTGAGTTCCCCAGGTTCATTGAGGGCGACTGTCCACATCGCGTCCCGCGCCGCCATGTCTTCGAAGGCATCAAGCCGCTCGTGGAGGTAGAGGCCGTTCCAAGGATGATCTACAACGGCAACGAACTTAACCAAGACTGCGTATGCGGCGTTCGCGTCTCCCAATTGGTCGAGCAACGCTGTCGTTCGCGCACTAACGTGCTCGGGCTTTCGCCAAAGCAGTCCCTCCTGCATGCAAGCTCGAACCAAGGTGTACAACCTGTGAGCCTCCGAACAAGGCGGGAGAATCTCCACAAGCTCTCCGCCATGTTCTTGCGGCCAGATTACGCTCAACGCCATCAACGCTCCACGCCAGCGATGTGAGGCAGTTCCCGTTTCGACGCTGCGCCGCACGAATTCCAGGGGCTTCCCAACGTCAAAGGGCCGCACGCAGGATCCGGCCCGCCGAAGCAGGGCGCGCGCAGCAAACTCCTCCTCATGGATCTGAAAGGAGAACCGTACAACTTGGGCCTGAGGTTCCCAGGCGGGCGGGGTTGGATGCGGATCAAGTCTAAGTGCGCCAACGCTCAATAGCGCCTCCAGCCAGTCGGTATTACGTGGCGGCACTCGTCGCGCAGCATCGTTGAGCACCTGCCGCGCACGAGGCTCAGCCACCGGCCCATCGAGCATCTCAGACGCCAGAGCCAACAAACCACGTGAGATCAATGCGGCTGCCCCATCCAGGCCGTGTCGCCGTCCGACATCGTGGGCGATGCCATTGACGTACAGATCAACGAACTCCGACAACCCGGCGAGACTGCCGGGGAAGTGAGCCAACCCTTGAGCCTTCACGCTTACGCAAGCCGTGGATAGGATCAGCGGGTTGTAAAAGCCCGGTGGCAGGAACGAGTCAACTGGACGCGCTATCCCTTCGTCGTCCAACAGCTGCTTGCACGCATGTTGAAACTCGCGCTCCGTGAAGTCGCGAAGTTGGAACACGCTGGCCTCAACCGACTCTGGCCATACCCACTCTTTGTACTCGCTTCGACAGCTTACAATCAGCCGCAAACTCGACCGTTCTGCTATTTCTTGGAGAATACCGGCCATGTGGTTTGGCCAAACTGACACGCCGGCGCCTTCGTTGATGGCATCAATCAACACCAGTCCGATCTGACCTGACGATTCAGACGCTGCGTTGAGGGCATCAAGGAGGTCGTGCCACGCGAATCCCGACGGGAGCCCCGCAAACTGCATCATTTGGTTCCTGGGATTGCCGTCATTGAATTGCTGTCCGAGGAACAAGACCGCAGGTCGTCCTTCCGCAATCGACGATTCAAGGATCTTGCCCATCGCGTGCGACTTGCCTGTCCCGAATTGACCTAACAACAACATTGTTGACGCCCCGCTATATCGCAGTACGTCGCCGTTGATAGCGTTCAGCATGCGAGCCACCGCATCGCCGAACACTTCGATTCTGCGAGCCACGCCGCGAGTCGACTCCTTATCCGCGGCCACCGCACGGATCTTCTGTATCTGTCCGGCAAGGCGATTCAACCCCCCAACCCACCGCCCGATCAGGTCGCGACTCACCTGCCAGCCCGTATCAGGCGAAAGGAAGTCACTTCGCAACCCGATCAGTTCCTCCAACGCCGAGCACACCAAACCAGCCAAACTCGCAAATCCACGCGATTCAAGATCACCCGTCAGCGACGCGTGTTCCGATCGAAAACGGGCGATGGCCGATGTGACAGCTTCTCGAGTCTCACGATGGTGCACGAACGCCTTGTAGACCCTTTGTACCTGGGTATCTACGTGCGCGAGCGGCGAATAGCGACTACCGAGGTCACGGATAGAAATCCTGGCTCTCCCAGCGAACCATGAGTCATCAAGAAACGCTTCGTCAAACCAGTATTGGACGGCGCCCGGTGGAAGCCGCTTGAGCGCCATTTCCTTTAGCTCAAACGCCGACCACACACGAAACTCGACCGCAATTCCCTCTTCCGCCGCCCATTCCGCCCATCTGCTTTGATGAGTTTCCCAATGTTCCCAACCGGTCTTCCCCCGGCTTTTGCGACCCGTTCTGTCGGTCAAGTCGCAAGCGATCGCGACCGTGTAGTCGC
>VXPR01000417.1:6254-15739 GCA_009839405.1 Gammaproteobacteria bacterium | reverse complement strand
CTCCCCGCGAACGATCCCCGGCAGCGTCAGATGTGAATAACACCCCGGCGTACGTGAATCACCCGAACGCCCTGAGGCCGCCGTTTGTCGCCCGCGGCGGCCACGTCGCGGCGATGACCTTCTGGCACGGCGCGCTCAAGAACGCCTGGGCCAATGACTACGTGCGCTATTGGAGCGACGGGCGCACCGATTTCTTCACCTCGGCCATGGAAGACACCGGCACCTACCGCGCCATCGACTACCTGCACCGCGCCGGACGCGTGGACGCGAACCGTTTCATGGTGCTGAGGGCGGGCAGCAACTACACCATGCCGCCGCCCGGGGTCAGTGCGGCGGACTACCTGATCCGGGAGAGCGAAGGCTATTCCGGGATGATCGCCTCGCTCGAGTCGCTCTACCTCGTCGGTTCTGCCGTCGTCGACGAACTGCTCGGAAACTGGCCGCACTACGCCGAGCACGTGCCCGGCACAAGTCCCGACTGACTCGTTTCGGCGCACCGAGCGCCGGCGAACTGCCTGTCAGCGGACCCTTCGACCGAGTCGCCACGCGGCCGCGGCGCCGACAAGGCCAAAGGCGGCAATGCCGAGAAAGTAAATGCCGTAGCCCCATTGCCCCGGGATGCGGTCGACCAGCTCGCCGCGAATCAGCGGCAGGTAGATGTCCGGCGCGTAGCCGACCAGGGAGATCACGCCGACGGCGAACCCCTTGACCCGGTCCGGGACATCACAGCGCTCCAGCGTCGCCCAGTAGATTCCCCGCACGGCGTAGGTGATGAGGCCGACTGCCAGCACGATCGCCAGCAGCACGGGCGCGGCGGCGTCAAGCGGCAGCACGGCCAGGCTAGCCAGTGCAGCCGATCCGAACACAAGCAGCGTGCTCAGCACCCTCTCGCGGCCCCAGTAGTCGCCCACGAAGCCGGCACCGATGGCGCCGAGGGGGCGCATCCACTGCTTGGCGACCGTGATCATGCCGGCGGTCACCGCCGTGAGGCCGAAGTTCTGCTGCATGTACGCCGACAAGGCGTAGGTGGCGAAGAACAGTTGATAGCCGGCCATGATGCAAAGCGCCGCCAGCCATATCTCGGGCTTCGACAGGACGAGCCTCAAGTCCCGGGCCGTCTCGCGCAGGGACGCCGCCCGACGATCGCCGCCCTCTGCGCGATTGTCGTCCACTGTCAGTAGAACGACGGGTGCGAGGACGAGCATGTTGCCGGCATAGAGCCAGATGACCGTGCGTAGGGCCGCGTCCGTCGGCCTCCCCAATCCCGTGAGCCAGTACGCGAACAAAGCGATGGCCACCGTCGCGAGCAGCGCCTCGATGAGTCCCCGGCCGCCGTCGAGGACGCCGAAGAAGCGGCCCTGTTCCTTCTCCTCGGCGAGGACCGCGACCGCCTTTATGTGCGCGGACCAGAACGTGAGGCCGGTGGCGATTCCCCAGCCGGCGTAGATGAGCCGCAACTCGGCAAACGAAGGTGCGGCGGCGAACCACAGCCCGAGGAGGCCCGCGGCCAGCAGCGATAAGGACATGAGGAAGCGCGGCCTGATCCGGTCCGCGAGCCAGCCGCTTGGCAGGTAGGTGACGACGAACAGCACTCCCAGGATGGCGTTGCACTGACCGAGCTGCGTCGCGGTGATGTCGAAGGTCTCCAGCATGGAGACCTCGAAGTTCTGGCGCAGGTACAGCAGCGGATAGATGGCGCCGGCGGCCACGGTGATGACGGCGAGTTGCAGATAGCGGCGCATGGCGGGCGGCTGGACTCGACCGGCTTCAGCGGACCGCGGTCGCGGTCGAGGCCAGGAGCCTAAGCGTGCCGTCGCCGCTCATGTCTCGCGCTCGTCGTCGGTCATGAACCTCGTCGTTACCCGGTGTGTCTCGACCGGGGGACCCTAACCGAGCCGCTCCAACCCGTGCGCGACAGATGCTAAAGCCGCGTCGTTCGTGTAGCGGGTGTACGGTTGATCTTCCGGGGAGGCGCATCGGCGCCAAGGCCCACATGGCGTCGCCGGCACGCCGTCGGCATACTTCCCGCATCACTGGTGAGGGGAACGAAGATGCGAGGGATGCTGGCCGTGCTTGGGTTGCTCGCCTTTGGGGCGCAAGGCGAGGATGCGATTTGGGAGATCGGGCCCAGGTCCCTTGCGCCGCCGGCGGGGGCAAGCGCGGCTCTGCGCGAGGCCGTGGCACAAACTCCCACGCCGGCGCTTGTCGAAAGGGCGTCGGTGCAACCACGCACGGCGAAGGAATGGCGGGCCCTCGCCGCGAGCTTTGCTGCGGCGCCGGTGGATCTCGATGCAATGGCGACCGCGGCCGGCGTTTCCATCGAGGCCGATACCATCGCCGATGTTGCGGTGTACCGCGTGATGCCCGCCGCCGGCCCCAAGTCCCCTCACGAAGAGCACATCTTCCTCTACGTCCACGGTGGTGCCTATGTCTTCGGTGGCGGTCCGGCTGCTGTCTCGGAGGCGGTGGTGATCTCCGCGATGTCCGGGATTCCGTCCGTGGCCATCGACTACCGCATGCCGCCGGACCATCCCTTTCCCGCGGCGGTGGACGACATGGAAGCGGTTTATCGTGAGCTTCTCGAAACCCACCGGCCGAGCAGCATCGCCATTGGCGGCACTTCAGCCGGTGGTGGGCTGACGCTTGCCGCAGTGCATCGATTCAAGGCCGTGAGCCTGCCGGTGCCCGGCGCGCTCTATCTCGGCACGCCTTGGGCGGACCTGACCGATGCCAGCGACTCCCTGCACACCAACGAAGGCATCGACCGGATTCTCGTCACCTACGACGGCATGCTCGCGTCTGCCGCCAAGCTCTATGCGGGAGAGGCGGAACTCACCCACGCCTTGATTTCGCCGGTGTACGGCGACTTCACCGGCTTCCCGCCAACCTATCTCGTGACCGGTACCCGCGACATGCTGCTAAGCGACACCGCCCGCGTGCATCGCAAGCTGCGCGTGGCCGGTGTGGTGGCGGATCTCAATGTGTACGAGGGGTTGTCCCACGCCGAATACGCCTTCCTCGTGGGCTCTCCGGAATACCAGCAAACCTATGGGGAACTGGCGCAGTTTCTTGCCGAGCATCTACGGTGACCTTGCGCGGACAGCCGCACGACCGGTCGTTGGTCGGCTGAAGGCGCGTCCTCCACCTCCGATTTAGGCGTACCATCTGCGAAGGCTCTTGGGCGCCGTTTCCGGCGCTCGGCGGTCGAGCGTTACGCCCTTGCGAAAAGGTGTGTTGGACCAGGTTGGAGTAGGAACCGATGCGCACAGAGCGCATTGACATCAGGCGCTACCCTCAGTTGCGGGCGCTTTGCTGGAACATCCACGGCGCGTCGTACCTTGACGCCGACGTAGCGTTCGGCAAATACGAGCGCAACTGGCACTGGATCGAGCAGGATTCACTGACGCAGCGGGAGTCGGCTCTGATCCAACGCCTAGCGGACGAATACGGCGCCGGGGTCATCAATGCATGAGTGGGAGTACCCGCGCCACGCATACGTCATGCGCCTCTTGCACATGATGGACCCGGACTTCCTGCATGAAACGCAGTGCTACTTCGCCGGCGGCACTCGGCTCGTCATGGAACTGGGCGAATACCGCCGCTCGGACGACGTGGACTTCCTCGCCGGCGACGAGGAAGGGTGGAGCACGCTGCGGCGCAGTGTCTCGCACGCGTCACTTGGCCCGCTCTTCAAGGAAGACCCTGTGCTGGTTAGGGACGTGCGTGCGGACCGCTATGGCATCCGCACCTATGTTGACGTGGGTGGCGAGAGGATCAAGTTCGAAGTGGTACGTGCCGAGGCGAGGGTAACCGAGCCCGGGAACGTCCCCGGATGGCCGGTGCCAGTGATGGGAAGGCAGGCGATGGTGGCGCAAAAGCTCTTGGCCGCCGCGGACCGGGGCATGGACCGCAGCACGCATTTCCGAGACTTGATCGACATTGCCTATATGGCCGCCTCTTGGGGTGTGGCAGTGCTCGAAGCCGGCATGGACATGGCGAACCGGGCATACCCCGACTTGCCCCATACGGGGTTGGTGCACACGTTGCGGCATGCAACGCAAGACCCGGCCCGGTGGCGAGAGGACATGAGGTACTTGGGCGTGAACCGCGCAGACCCTCGGCTGCTGAAGGGACTGTTGGCTGCGAATGCGATGTGCCGCAATCCCCTGCCAGCCCGGGAACTGCAAGCCTCGACCACTGGCTTTCAGTAGTGTTGCACAACCGGGCATGTGGAGGATGGGGTAATCGTGAAAAATGGACAGGAAGTCCCGGCGGAGGAAGTCGCACTGAAAGCCCATTCTCCGTATGGGCATGCCGACAAAGATAGTAAATACCTGCTGGAAGTCGTGTATCGGCAAGGATATGTGGTGCTCACTGATTGCATCGATGCGGAGTTGCTGGCTTCCGTCAATGCGCGCGCAGATGAGCTGTATGCGGCACAGGCAAAGGCAACGCCGGCGGAAACCGAGCAGCCGGAGTCAGATGGGCCAAAGCAAGCCTTTTTGACCAATCTGGTGGGCTGTGGACCGCAGTTTCAACAACTGCTGGGCCAACCGAGTCTGATCGGCATGGTGACTTCGATCCTGGGGGAGGACTGCCTGCTCTCGTCAGCTTCGATGCGCGACGTGCACGGCGGCTCTGAAGAGCAAGTGATACACACAGACGACCTGCTGTACGCGGGTCGAGAAGACTGGTTTAAGCGGCCTGTACCACGGCAGCTCAGCCTCGTGGCGGCCGTGGCAATGGCGGATCAGGTCGCATCCCGAGGGACTACAGTCCTGTTTCCGGGTTCTCACATGTGGGAGGAGTCGCCGGATACGGTGCAGGCACCGAATTTCGGGGCAGACTCAGCGGCGTACAACGAACAGATGAGGAACTGGGCGAGGAAGAACAAGGGCACGGATGCAATCGACGTCGAGATGAAAGCCGGGTCCGTTGTCATCTGGCTCGGTGCTACATGGCATGCGGGTGGTGCTTACACGGCCCCGAGCGGAGACACCCGGCGTGTGGCGATCTTCAATTTCTGCCGTGGCATTTTTCGACAACAGGAAAACCAGATGGCCGGGATAACACACGAGCAAGCTGCCGACATGCCGAAGGCAGTCCAGAGACTGTTGGGCTACACGATGTCCGATACCGGTCTTGGCTACTCAGGCGGGCAAGACCCCGCAATCTTGCTTGGGGAAGGCGGCAAGGCGCTCCTGGCGGACAATACGAAGCGGACGGCCCGCAGGCGAGGCAAGTAGGCACCGGGAGACGATTTCTGTCGGTGCTTTGCCGGCTGGCAGAGCGGTGTTCGTATGAATGATGTGACCAAAGACCAGACCGCCCAGTCAGACTCCACGAGACGCCTTTCCATCCCCGTCATGGCAGCGTTCGGTTCAGGCGAACTTGGCACGGCAGTAGTTACGATCGGGCTGTACTCGCTGTTGCTGTTCTACTACCAGCAAATCGTCGGCCTGTCGGGTACATTGACCGGACTCGCGCTCGGCATTGCTCTGTTCTGCGATGCGGTGACTGACCCTCTGGTCGGTAGTCTGTCGGATCGAGTGAAAAGCAAATATGGCCGTCGCCACCCGGTAATGGCAGCATCAGCCATACCGATAGCGATCACTTTGTTCGCGTTGTTCAATCCCCCGGATGGATTGTCTGCAATAGGCAGCTTCGCCTGGTTGACGGTGTTCGCCATTCTGGTGCGAACGGCGCTGACGTTTTTCGTGATTCCTCATCTTGCGCTGGGGGCGGAGATGGCGCCCGACTATCTGCAACGGTCGACGTTGTACTCGTTTGGTGCGTTGATAGGCGGCGTTGGCGGTGCCCTCATCGGCTTTGCGGTGTATTGGGTGCTCTTTCCAACCACCGATGAATTCACCCCGGGCCTGTTGAACGCGGAAGGCTACCGCACCTTCACCCTGGCGGCGGGGATCGTCCTCATTGCGTCGATTGGTCTGTGCGTATTGGGTACCGCCGGCGAGATTCCCAATCTGCAGGCGCCAGAACCCGGGGCGAATTTTTCGTTCCTTGACATGGTGCGCGACATACGGGACGTATTCCGCGATCGTGACTTCCTCGTGATCTTCGCTGGTTTCCTGCTCTGGTACATTTTCGGCTATATCGAGTCGGTCGGCAGTCCCTTCCTGAACCTGCATTTCTGGGGATTGCAGACGGAGGAACTCGCGTACTTCGGCGTCACGGCGTTGTTGGGACTGCCTGTCGCATTTGCACTCGTGCCATGGGTTACGCGGACGTTCGACAAGCGCAACACGATGATCGGGTCTTCCCTTGCGTTCCTCCTTCTGCCCAACATTCCGATCTGTCTGCGGCTGATGGATGTCTCCTGGTACCCGGCCAACAGCTCGCCCTGGATCCTGTACATCAATCTGGGGATTTCACTGCTGAACGCGGTCACGGGCACAATTGCCGCCGTCACCTACAGTTCAATCTATGCTGACCTCACGGACTCACACGAGTATCGGACGCACCAGCGACGAGAGGGGACGATATTCGCTGCGCGGTCGTTTTCCGGCAAGGCTGCCGGGGCGTTTGGACTGATGATCGGTGGGGCGATTCTGGACCTGATCGCCTTTCCGGAAAACGCGCCTTACGGTTCCGTGCCTGATGAAGTGATCTGGAACCTAGGCTTCTTCGTGGGCCCTGCGACCTCGTTCTTTCCGCGGCGGGTGTAGCCTTGTTCCTGCTCTACCGACTGGACAAGGCGCGCCACGCCGCGATAGCGCGGGCGTTACAGGCACGCCGAGCGCGGTAATCGGCATTTGCGGTCAGGGGTCCTTGCTTTCCGCGTTGTAGAAGCTGGTACGGCGGAGGTCCGAGCCGGTCACCACCACAGGAACCGTCCCACACACCCTCGCGGATGCCGATTTGGTAGCGTAGGCACATCCGGGAACTTGGCGCCGGGTAGGCGGGCAGTTGGTGGTGCAGGTGGACGAAGCGGATTTCTGCGTTGATGCGGTGGGGCTCAAGTGTCCGGAGCCGCTGATGATCGTGCGCAATCGGGTGCGGGGGATGCAGGCCGGGGAGACGGTGGCAATTGAGGCCACCGATCCGTCCACGGTGCGCGATTTCGTCAATTTCTGCCGCTTCATGGGGCATGTGCTGGAGCGGAACGAACAGATTGGCGATCGGTTCCACTTCGTGATCCGCAAGGGTGGCGCTGGGACCTCGTGACACCGCGGCATTACTTCGCGTACGGCAGCAACATGAACCCCGCGCGGGTGCGGGAGCGGGGCATTGCCTTCGATGCGGTGCTCGCGGGTGTCCTGCCGGACATGCGGCTCACGTTCGACAAGCGCTCTCGCCACCAGGAGGGGGCTGGGCACGCGAACATCCGCTTTGCGCCGGGTGAGTTCGTGGCCGGTGTGCTCTATCGCCTCACGCCACCAGAGGAAATCCTTCGGATGGACCCGTTCGAGGTCGCGCCGAGGCATTACGGGCGCGATGCGGTGTGGGTGCAGACCGAGGCGGGGAACGTGGCTGCGTGGACGTACTTCGCCAACGCCGCGGTGACCGACCCAACGCTGAAGCCGCCGCGCTGGTATCTGCAACATCTGCTCGCCGGCAGGGAGTTTCTGCCCGACGATTATGTTTGCCGCTTGGAAGCTGTCACCTGCCTCGATGTAGGGCCTCCCGGTAGCGCCTGAACGGCGTCTTAGGGCTGGACGTTCCGACTTTCTCCTTCTCATAAGGAGAAATACGCTCCGATTTCTCCTTATGAGAAGGAGAAAGGGCTCTTGCCGCTGGCGAAGCACACCCGGATGCGGCGCTGCGACTGCTCACGCTGCATCGCGATGAAGTGCCGACCTCGCTCCCTGATCGAGTGATCTGGCAGTCGACGCTGGAATGGATGCTTGCCCTGAACTGATGTGGTTCAGGCGGTGCTGCGGCGTGGTTCTGTGTTGCTGGCGGTTGGCAGGGGCATGGAAGCCTCTGGGGCAGGCTGCGGATGGGGTTCGCGGGGTACCGGGCGCATGGCTTCACCGCTGTGGCCCTTGTCGATGCGCAGAAGTTCAGGGAACAGGCGGCCGGTGGCCAGCATGGTTGCGGCGAGGAGCAGGCCGCTGGCGAACAGGGCCGTGGCGATGCCGAGCCATTCGGCCAAGGCGCTGATGGGAAGGAAGAAGAGCGGCATTAAGCCGTGGGTCATCATGTTGATGGCCATTACGCGGCCGCGGATTTCGGGGCGCACGGCGAGCTGCACGACGCTCATGTTGAGCGAGCCCATCACGGAACTGAACGCGCCGGTGAAAAGGCCAAAGAGCATCGCGACGGCGAGCACGCCGGAGAGCGAGAAGCCGATGATGGCGACGGCCCAGAGGTAAGCGGCGATGAAGAGCACGCGGCCCTTGTGGCCGATGTCGCCGAGCCGGGCCAGGGTGAGCGAGCCGGCCAGGGCGCCGACGCCCATCGCGGTCATCAGGTAGCCGAGGGTTTGGGGGTCGCCGCCGATCACGTCCTGGTTGAACGCCGGCATCAGCATGCTCGGCGCCCAGCCGAAGGTCATCGGCACCAGCCCCATGATGACGAGGCCCAGGATGACTCGCTCGCGGCGCATGTAGGTGAAGCCTTCGGCGAGGTCGTGCAGCACGCGGGTCTCGGTTTGCCGTTGCGGGGCGCCGTCGTAGTGCAGCATGGCGGTGCCGCTGACGGAGACGATGTAGAGGCCAGCGATTGCGTAGAAGACGATGCCGACGCCGCTGTGGGAGGTGGTGTCGCCGCCGGCGAACCAGGCGATGAGGAAACCGGCCACGGCGGGGCCGGCGATGCGCGAGAGGTTGAAGGTCGCGCTCTGCAAGGCCATGGCGTTCACCACGACGTGGCGGGGGACGATCTCGGGAATCACCGACGCGCGCGCCGGCATGGAGAAGGACAGCACCGTGCCGTTGAAGAGGCCAAACCAGATGAAGTGCCAGAACGTCACGTCGCCGCGGAAGACGATGGTGGCGAGCAGCAAGGTCGCAGCCGTGTTGAGAAGCTGCGAGGTGATCATGATGGCCTTCTTGCGCATCCGGTCGGCCACCACGCCGCCGGCGAGGGAAAACACGAACGACGGCAGCATGAACGACAGCATCACCCACGTGAGCGCCAGCGGCGAACTGGTCATGTCGTAGATGAGCCACCCTCGCGCCACCATCTGCATCTGCATGGCAAACGAGGCGGCGAGATTGGACACCCAAAGGCAGCGGAAGTCCCGCACGGAAAGGGCTTGAAACATCCGCGTGCGCGCAAGCGACGAAGGCGAAAGACGAAGTGGGATGCGGGTGTCGGGACTGCTCACGAGCGGGCGAAGGCGCCGGGAGGGCGAAGCGCGGATTATACGCCGGCTTTGGCGAACCGCCGGTCCGATGGTGGCGTGTCCCCGTAGGGGCGAGGCGTGTCCTCGCCCGTGTTGGGCAACCAAATGCTTCGGTTCCATCGACGCGGGCGACCACAAGGGGCGCCCCTACGGGGGCACGCGTCGTCCTCCCTGC
>VXPR01000417.1:0-6244 GCA_009839405.1 Gammaproteobacteria bacterium | reverse complement strand
GGCGCCGTTTTTTTTCCCCCCGCCGGGGGGGGGGCCCCCGTGGGGGGGGGGGGGGCCCGCGCCGGTGTCCCACCACAATCTGCGGCGTCCCCACCCCGGCGCCCCCCCCCCCGGCCCCCCCCTACGGGGGCACGCGTCGTCCTCCCTGCTGGCCGCCGGGCGGCTGTCGCCGTAGAGGCGAGGCTCGTCCTCGCCCGTGGTAGGGCATCGAAATGCTTCGGTTCGATCGACGCGGGCGACCACAAGGGTCGCCCCTACGGAGGCACGCGTCGTGCTCCGCCGAGGGCACGTTGACGATGGGGCGCTACGCGAAGTGGACCGCCACCTCCTCCGCAAAGAGCTGCGCCGGTTCGATGGTGTCCTTGCCGAAGAACTCCATCACGAACATGGTGCAGCCGAGGTCGATGTGCTTCTGGATTTGTTCGACGCAGCGGTCTGGGGTGCCGGTGATGGCAAGGGGGCCCTTGGGGTCGCCCATGTGGCCGCCGAAGATCTTCTGTGCGCGGTCGGCCATGGGGCCCAGCGTTTCCTCATTCGGGGCAATGGTGACCAGGCATTGCTGGCTCACCACGATGTCGTCGAAGTCGCGGCCGATGGCATCGCAGTGGTGCTTGAGCACGTCCACCTTGTGCGCGAGCGCGGCCTGGTGGCCGGCGAGGTTGTTCCAGATGTCGGCCTCGCGGGCGGTGATGGCGAGGGTCACCTTCTCGCCGGCGCCGCCGATCAGGATGGGCACCTTGCGCGGGGGCTTGGGCTGGCAGACGACGTTGTCGGCTTCAACGAACTCGCCTTTGAACGAGATTTCGTCCTCGTCTTCGGCCCACATGCGCTTGAGCAGCGTCACCGTCTCCGCAAGCTGCTTGAGGCGGTCGCCGGTGCCGAGGAAGGGCATGCCGAAGTCGGTGAACTCGCGGGGCATCCAGCCGCCGCCAAGGCCGGCGATGACGCGACCGCCGGCGATGTTGTCGGCGGTGGCGATGGTCTTGCCGAGTTGGGCGGGGTTGCGCATCCCGGCCGGTGTCACCAGCGTGCCGAGTTCCACCTTTTCGGTGATGGCAGCGAGCGCCGAGATCATCGACCAGGCCTCCAGAATGGGTAGTTGCGGCGACTGCGGGCCGTAGAGGTGGTCGCAAACCCAGAGCGAATCGTAGCCCTGGGCCTCGAACGCCCGGGCTGATTCTGCCGCGGCGACCCAAGGGCGCTTGATCTGGGGAATGGTCGCGCCGAAATGCGCCTTTCGCGTCATGGCTTTGATCCTCTCGCGTTCGTTGCCGCGTGCTACCTTGTGAACGCACAAGCGTAACAGGCGGGATGGGGCATGGCGCAGATCGAGTTCGAAGTGATCGAGGGCTGGGAGAAGCTGCCGGAGGGATGGAGCTTCGTCGAGGTGGCCGGCGTTGCCACCGATTCCCGCGATCGCGTCTATGCCTTCAATCGTGGCGAGCATCCGATGATCGTGTTCGATGCCGACGGCAACTTCCTGAACGCCTGGGGCGAGGGCGTGTTCACCAACCCGCACGGCCTCTACATCGGCCCCGACGACCGCGTCTATGCGGCCGACAACTTCGACCACACCGTGCGCATCTTCAACACCGACGGCGAGCTCTTGCAGACTTTGGGCAAGAAGGACAAGCCAGCCGACACCGGGTTCGATCCGGGCAAGACGCCGGTGCAGTACGGCGGCGGACCGTTCAACCGAGTGACCAACCTCGCGCTCGACAGTGCCGGGGAGATGTTCGTGGCGGACGGCTACGGCAACGCCCGAGTGCATCGATTCTCGGCGGCTGGCGAGCACCTCAAGTCCTGGGGCGAACCTGGCGGCGGTCCCGGTGAGTTCCGCCTGCCGCACGCCATTGCCGTGGACGAGGACGACCGCATATTGGTGGCGGACCGGGAGAACTCCCGCATTCAGGTGTTCGACCACGGCGGCGAATACCTCACGGAGTGGGTTCACGTCACCCGCCCCGATGATCTCTTCATCGACGCGGACGGCGTGCTGTACGTCGCGGAACTGGGCGAGATCGCCGGCCGCAGCCCGGACGTGGAAATCCTCCCCCACACGCCCCATGCGAGCGTCGCCGTGCTGGACTTGGAGGGCACCCTGATCCACCGCTTCGGCGGCAAGGACCCGGTGCGCCCCGGCAACTTTTTCGCCCCGCACGGCATCTGGGCAGATTCCAGGGGCGACCTTTACGTTGCCGAAGTGATCTACAGCGGCGGCGGTAGCCGCGGCCTCGTTCCCCTCGACTGCCACTCGCTGCAGAAGTTCCGGCGCATTCGGGCGGAGTGACCGTCGGATTCGCTGAGGGCATTTGGAGGGAAGGCATTGCAGCCTCCCTACGCGCCGCAAGGCGCGTTCGCCACCGCGCATTGACGAAAAAGCGCCTGACAGCGCCAAGGGAGGGCAGAATGCCTTCCGTTAAGAGCCCCATCACTTGAGGGAGCAAGCACCCATGCCCATCGATCCAAAGCGCGAGAGCTGGAAGCCCGGGATGCCGTGGGAGAAGGCGATTGAGGACATTGCCTACATCAAGGAGCTCGCCACCGAGATGGGAGGCCAAGAGCGCATCGAGCGGCAACATGCGGGCGGGCGCTACACCATTCGCGAGCGCATCGACAAGCTGGTGGATGCGGGCAGCTTCATGGAGGCTGGCCCGCTCGTGGGGGCGGCGGAGTTTGACGCAGACGGCAACCTGAGGGAGTTCACCCCCGGCGCCTATGTGATGGGTCTCGGCGAGATCGATGGTCGTCCGGTGGCGGTGGGCGGGGATGACTTCACCATCTCTGGCGGCAGTCCGCACAATGTCCACAAGCACCAGCGGCAGTTCACCCAACCCTTGGCCGTGCAGTACGGCATTCCGTACATCCAGCTTGTGGAAGGCGTCGGGCACAGCTCGAAATCCGACGAAGCGGCTGGCCACATGGGGCTTCCCTCCGGCGAGCTTTGGTGGCGGGGCGTGGACCTGCTCACCAAGGTTCCGGTGGCCGCCGGCATTCTTGGCTCCGTGGCTGGGGCGCCGGCTGCGTTTGCCCTGATGTCGCACTTCACGGTGATGGTGAAGGGGCGTTCGCAGATCTTCCCGTCCGGGCCGCCGGTGGTGCGCCGCGCCATTGGCGAAAAGCTCGACAAGGAGGCGCTGGGCGGCGCCGCCATGCACGTTCACGAAAGCGGCCAGGTGGACAACGAAGCCGATTCGGAAGAGGAGGCGCTGGAGCAAATCCGCCGCTTCATCTCCTATCTGCCGAACACCACGAGCGACGTGGCGCCACGCATTGAGACGGGCGATCCGCCGGATCGTCGCCCCGAGGAGCTCTTGAACATCATCCCGCCGAATCGCCGCCAGGGTTACAACCCGCGGCGGCTGATCGAGCTCGTGGTGGACAACGGCGAGTTCTTCGAGATGCGGCGGCATTGGGCCGGGGCGCTGATCACGGGCTTTGCGCGCCTGGACGGCTACAGCGTTGGCATCATCGGCAGCGATCCGTTGAAGATGGCCGGTGCCATGGATGGCCCCGCTGCCGACAAATACGCCCACTTCGTGGACCTCTGCGATGCCTTCAACCTGCCGGTGGTGGTCTTCCTCGACATGCCGGGCTTCATGCTCGGCTCCCACGCCGAACGCAAGGCCACCATGCGGCGCGGCATCCGGGCGCTCATCGCCAGCGCCGAGGCCCAGGTGCCGAAGGTGGAGTTCAACGTTCGCAAGGCCTATGGCGTCGCTGCGGATGCGCCGCACAGCCTGGGGCATCCGCATGGCCTGAATCTGCGCTTCGGCTGGCCGGCGGGTGAGTGGGGCGGCATTCCCATTGAGGGTGGGGTGGCGGCCGCATACCGGCGCGAGATTGAGGCGGCGCCCGACCCGGACGCGCACCGCGAAGCCATCGAGGAGCGCCTGCTGCGGCTGCGCTCGCCGTTCCGGGCGGCGCACAAGGGCGACGTGGTGGACCTCATTGATCCGCGCGACACGCGCGCCATCGCCTGCCGTTTCGTGAAGCTCGCGCAACCGATGCTGGCGAAGCTGGCGCAAAGGCCCAAGCGAGCCGTTCGGCCTTGATGCCGAACGTACGCATCGTTCTTGTGGAGCCGGACCATCCGGGCAACATCGGTGGCGCCGCGCGGGCGATGAAGAACATGGGTCTTACCGACCTCGCCTTGGTGCGCCCGGCACGGTATCCCGACCCGCAAGCCGAGTGGCGTGCTGCGCAAGCGGTGGATGTGCTGGACGCGGCGCGGGTGTTCGACTCGCTCGAAGACGCAGTGGCGGATTGCGGCCTCGTCGCCGGCACCAGCGCGCGGGCGCGGCGGGTGCCGTGGCCTACCGATACCGCGGCCCAGTTCGCCGAGCGCGTGGCCGTGCACGGCGGCGAACGCCCCGTGGCGGTGCTGTTCGGGCGCGAGGCGAGTGGCCTCACCAACGAGGAGTTGCAGCGCTGTCGCGTCCATGTGGTGATTCCAGCCGACGATGCCTATGCGTCGCTGAATCTCGCCATGTCGGTGCAGGTGGTCTGCTATGAGTTGCGCAAGGCTTCCCTTGGTGTCGAAGCCGACGCAGCGGGCCGGTCTTGGGACCGGGAGCTCGCCAGTGCCGCCGACGTCGAGGGCTTCCACGAACACTTGGAGGCGGTGCTGCGACTCATCGACTTTCACGACCCGGCCGCGCCACGGCAGTCGCTGACCAGGCTTCGGCGCCTGTTCGCCCGCGTGGAGATGGACGAGACGGAGGTCGCAATGCTGCGCGGTATTCTTACGCACGTGGAACGCGCCGTGGGGGCGCGGACTTCCGGCCGCGTAAGAGAACCGTTCAAGCTGCGATGAATGACTGATGTCTGCACGCGTAACTCGCAGTGATCGCCGCCCTGCTGGTGGCGGAGGGGACTCCGGTGCGCCCAGGACGCCCGTGTACCTCGATTACTCCGCCACGGCGCCGGTGGACCCGAGGGTGGCGCAGAAAATGAGCCGCTGTCTGCTGACGGACGGCGACTTTGGCAATCCCGCCTCCACCTCGCATGTCTATGGCTGGAACGCCGCGGAACTGGTGGAGGAGGCGCGCACGCAGGTGGCGGCGCTGATCGGTGCCGACCCGCGCGAGATCGTCTGGACCTCCGGTGCCACGGAGTCCGACAACCTGGCACTCAAGGGCGTGATGGAGGCTGCCGGCGACGGTCACATCGTTACGTCGAGCTACGAACACAAGGCCGTGCTCGACACCGTCGCCTGGCTCGAGGCTGGCGGCGCCGACGTGACACGGGTGGCGCCTGACGCCCACGGCGTGGTTTCGCCGCACGCGGTGTTCGAGGCGCTTCGCCCGGACACCCGCATCGTCTCCATCATGCATGTCAACAACGAGGTGGGGATCGTCAACGACATCGCCTCCATCGGTGCCCTCTGTCGCGAGCGGGGCGTCGTCTTTCACACCGATGCGGCGCAGAGCGCGGGCAAGATCCCCATCGATGTCGTCGCCGATCAGCTCGACCTCGTGAGTCTTTCCGCGCACAAGATGTATGGCCCCAAGGGCGTCGGCGCACTTTATGTGCGAATGTCGCCACCGCTCAGGATCTCGGCGCAGATTCACGGTGGCGGCCACGAACGCGGTATGCGCTCGGGAACGCTGGCCACGCACCAACTGGTGGGCATGGGCGAAGCGGCGCGAATCTGCGCCACCGACCTCGAGCGCGAGAACGACCGGGTGGGACGTCTGCGTGATCGTCTCTGGTCGCATCTGAAGCAGATCGCGGGATCGAGCCTGAACGGCACGCTCGAATGCCGCCTTCCGGGCAATCTCAACGTCGCGTTCGCGGGCGTCGATGGCGAAACGCTGCTCATGGCGCTCGACGATGTGGCGGTGTCGAGCGGCTCCGCCTGCACCTCGGCAACGGTGGAGCCATCGCATGTGCTGCGCGCGATGGGTGTCCCCGACGACTTGGCCGGCAGTTCCCTGAGATTCACCGTTGGACGTTTCACTACCGAGGAGGAGGTGGACTACGCCGGCACTCGCGTCGCCCAAGTGGTTCAGGCGCTGACAGCAAACAGCTAGCGAGCCTCCACTTCCGACCGACGAGGCATGTGTCGGCCGTAGGGGACCAGCCGGTTCCCTCGTATGGAACAAATCTCCCAACCCATTGATACTTCGATACTTCTACTCGAAGCGAGGGCCCTGGGGGCGAGGGCGTCCCGCCCTCGCACGCGCGGACAGGCGCGCGGCTCAAGGTGGACGCAACAGGCACGCACGGACCGCGCCTTGCG
>VXPR01000319.1 GCA_009839405.1 Gammaproteobacteria bacterium | reverse complement strand
CCCGTAGGCCAGCAGTTGCGAAGCAACTGCCGACGCGCTCGTAGAGCGCGCTAGCCCGGACTAGTGCTTCTGCACCCCCCCTCCGACAAACCGTGAGGAACGCCGTTTCTCGACTCCCCCTCGACGGAGGAGTGACAGGAAGGCCCTCGCCCCCCAACAACGGTGGTGGCGTGCCGACCCAACGCCCGTACGCCGCAATCTCCGAACGAAGCCCTCCTGTCACTCCCTTTTTTTTGCGCCAGCGCCGTTTTCTACGGCGCAGCCCCCTAGCGCGCCCTTGCGGGCGCGTTGGCAGTTCGCTGCGCGAAATTGCTGGGGGGTTGGGCCGGCGCATTTGATCCCATGCGCGCCTACAATCCGGTCGCCGTTCCTCAAGGCACTGCTCACGGCAGGGTGCCAAGGACAAGACGCGAGATGCACGAGCAAGTGGCAACGCGCCGCTATGACTACATCATCGTCGGCGCCGGTTCCGCTGGCTGCGTGCTGGCGAACCGACTCTCGGCGTCTGGTTCTCTGCGCGTGCTGCTCATCGAGGCTGGCGGTCACGACCGGAGCCCGGTTTTGCGAATGCCGGCCGCGTTCGCGGAAGCGATGAAGCGGCGGTGCAGCAACTGGGGCTACGTCACCGAGCCGGAGCCGGGGCTCGACGGCCGACGGCTCGATTGCCCGCGCGGCAAGGTGCTTGGCGGTTCCTCTTCCATCAACGGCATGGTGTATGTGCGCGGGCACCGGCGCGACTTCGACCAGTGGGAGGCGCTCGGCGCGGCCGGATGGAGCTACGGCAACTGCCTGCCCTATTTCCGCCGTGCGGAGACATGGCAGGGCGGCGCGGATGACTTTCGCGGTGGCGACGGCCCGCTCAGAACGACGCTCGGCAACCAGCGCGAGCGCAACCCCCTCTACGACGCCTTCGTCGAGGCCGGTTTGCAGGCTGGCTATCCGCACACCGACGACTGCAACGGCCGCTCCCAGGAAGGCTTCGGTGCGTTCCAGATGACCGTGGACGGTGGCGTGCGCGCTTCGGCGGCGCGCGCCTATCTGAGGCCGGCAGTGCAGCGGACGAACCTGGAAGTGGTCACGAATGCAATGGCCGAGAGGCTAGCGCTCGACGGCAAGACGGCCGTTGGCGTCACCTTTCGGCGCGGCCGCCGCTCCGTCAAGGCGCTGGCGGAGCGGGAGGTCATCGTCGCGGCCGGCGCCATCGGGTCACCAGCGCTGCTGCAACGCTCCGGCATCGGTGCCGCCGGTGTTCTTGGAGACGCCGGGGTTCAGTTGCGCCACGAACTGACTGGCGTCGGCGAGAACCTGCAGGATCACCTCGAGGTCTATTGCCAGTACCGCTGCCGCCGGCCCATCACGCTGAACGGCCGGCTGAACGCACTTGGCAAGGCGTGGATCGGCCTGCGCTGGGCGCTCGGCACCGGTGGACTCGGCAGCACCAATCATTTCGAGGCCGGCGCATTCCTGCGTTCCTCCAGAGCCGTCGACTGGCCGGATGTGCAGATGCACTTTTTGCCCGCCGCGGTGCGCTACGACGGCCGCCAGGCGCTGCGTGGTCATGGATTTCAGGTGCACTTGGGGGCGAACAAGCCCTTCACCCGCGGCACCGTGGCGATCGTGTCGGCGCGGCCGGAAGATGCCCCTCGCATTCGCTTCCAATACCTCACCGACGAGCGGGATGTGCGTGTGTGGCGCGATTGCATACGCCTGACGCGCGGGATCATGGCGCAGCCGGCGCTCGCGGCCTATCGGGACGAGGAACTGCAACCAGGCACGGCCGTCACGAGCGATGCCGAGATCGACCGCTGGGTCCGCAACAACGCGGAGAGTGCCTACCACCCCTGCGGCGCCTGTCGGATGGGTGCCGCCGAGGACGACGATGCGGTGGTGGATCCTGAGTGTCGCGTGCGCGGTCTGGCAGGGCTCCGGGTGGTCGACTCGTCGGTGTTTCCCGCAATCACCAACGGCAATCTGAACGCCCCCACCATCATGGTCGCCGAGCGTGCCGCCGACATGATCCTCGGCAAGGCCCTTCTGCCACCGGACGACGACCAACCGTGACGCACTCAGCTACGCTGGCGGCAGGTCGTTGGCTGCTCCGTTCGTTACACTCGTGAACGACCGCCGTGACGGAATGCGGCATAGGGAGGAAGCATGAAGTTCGGTGTCTGTGTCGCCACCAACATCAACGACTGGCAGCTCTTGGTTCACGCCGAGAACGAGGGCTTCGACCACGGCTGGGTGCCGGATTCGCAGATGATCTGGTCCGACTGCTACGCCACTCTCGCGCTGGCGGCGCACCACACCTCCACCATCCGTCTCGGCACCGGCGTCGCCATCGCCGGCACGCGCATCGCGCCGGTTACCGCGCACTCCATCGCCTCCATCAACCGCATCGCGCCGGGGCGCGTCTTTCTCGGCATCGGCACCGGCCACACCGCCATGCGGGTGATGAACTTCAATCCCATGAAGGCGCCGCCCTTCCGCGAGTACCTGCGCGTGGTGCGCGCCCTGCTCGACGGCGAGGAGACGGAGTTCACCCTGAACGGCGAAACCCGCACCATCGAGATCATCCACAAGGAACTTGGCTTCATCGACACCGAACACCGCATTCCGATGTATGTCGCGGCCAATGGCCCGCTGGCGCTCAAGGCGGCCGGAACCTACGGCGACGGGCGCATCTCCGGCGGCGCGGAATCAGCGGACGCGTTCCGCGCCAGCATGGCAAGGGTGCGGCGAGGCGCCGAGGAAGCGGGCCGCGATGCAGACGCCATGCATACTGCAGAGCTCACGTTCGCCTGCATTCTCGAGCCGGGCGAGGGACTCGACTCAGACCGGGTCAAGGGCGAGTGCGGCTCGATGGTGTCGAGCCGCCTGCACGGGCTGTGGGAAGCGGTGCAGCTACGCGGCAACGAGGACTTCATCGGCGACGACATCCGCGACGTGTGGGAGCAATATCGCGACTATGTGGCGGGTTTCAACGTGCCGCGCGAGGCAGCCGGCCAACTCGTCCACCGCGGCCACTGCACCTACCTGCCGGCCGAGGAGCGTCGCTTCGTGACGCCGGCGATGATCCGCGCCAGCGGCGCCCTCGTCGGCACGCCGGAGCAGATCCTCGACCTGCTGCGCGAGAAGGAAGCGAACGGCCTCAAGGAGGTGGTGCTGCTGCCGCCGATGGCCATCGCCCGCGACAACCTCACGCGGTTCCGCCGCGAAATCATCGATCGCTACTGAGGGCTGCAAAGTCGAGGAGGGTTCCGTGATCGCAAGACTTGCCGCATGGATTGTCGGTGTCCTGGTCGTCGCCGTGCTGGTGCTCCTTTCGGCGCCTATCGATCCGATGGGACGCATCGCCGGAACCCGCCTCGGCGGACAACTGGCGGCGGACCAAGACCCGATCTGGACCGACTACGGCCGCCGCCAAATCGCCGTGGAAACGCGCACGGCGTATGGCATCCGCCACTCCGTCACGACCACATCCTGGGTCGCAGACGGCAGTCTCTACGTCCCTTGCGCCCGCTGTGATGGCAAGCGCTGGCCAGCCAACGTCGCCCGCGACAACCGCGTCCGGCTCAAGATCGACGGCGAAATCTACCGCCGCCACGCCATCCGCATCACCGATCCCAGGCAACGAGCCCGAATACTCACCGCCGTCGGCCGCGACCCCGCGAGCCCCACCGCAGTGTTCCGCATGGAAGCCCGCTGAGCCGAAGCAAAGCGCGGCCGGACGTTCCCTAGTGGGTCAGCGGGGTGCGTCGCACCACGGCACCCATGCGGTCCCGCAATGGCCGAAATCGACGGCTCCCGGATGGAGCAGTTCGGCCAGGATCTCCGCCGACTCCACGAGGCGCGGACCGGGTCGGTTGAAGTAATGGTTGCCGTCGGTCACATAGACACGTCCGGCGCGCACGGCCGACAATCGCGTCCAGTCGGGATGCGTTGCCAGGGGAGGCATCTCCTTGCGCGACCGCTCGATATCGAACCCGCAGGGCATGATGGCGATCACGTCGGGGTCGTGGCGCACCAGTTCGTCCATGGAGAAGTAGCCGGAGTGGCGGCCGGGCTCGCCGATCATGCTCGTCCCGCCGGCGATCCGCACCAGTTCGGGTATCCAGTTCTCCGCGTGCATGAGCGGGTCGATCCACTCGACGCAGGCAATGACGGGGCGCTTCCCGAGGGCCTCGGTACGCGCGCGGACCGCGTCGAGTCTTGCGGTGAGGGTGCCCACCAGCCGGTGCCCGCGCTCGGCGTCGCCGAGAGCAGTCGCGACCGTGCGGATGTCCCGCCAGACGTCGCCAAGGTGCATCGGCTCCAGGGAGACCACGCGGGGACGCGACAGCACCAACTCCCGCACCGCGCGCTCGACTTCCGACAGGCTGACCGCGCAGACCTCGCACTGCGTCTGCGTGATGATGTGGGTCGGTGCCAGGCGGTCGAGCAGCGCCGGGTCAACCTGATAGACGGAGAGTGCCTCGGCGACCAGGCTGCGGACCTCCGCATCGATTCGCCGGCTCGTTGCGCCAGGATCGACCTTGGAGGACGAACATGCCGGAAGGAGCTCCACGCCGGGCGGGAAATCGCACTCGTGGGAGCGGCCGACGAGCTGTTCTTCAAACCCGAGCGCGGCGACGATCTCGGTTGCGCTCGCGATGAGCGACACGATGCGCCTGTCCGCCATCGCGGGAGGCCTGCCGCTACAAAGACGGCTCCGGCCGCGTCATTGGGAGAGAGCCGGCTGCGGATGCGCCGGTTGCCGGAGTGTCACCCGGCTGAAGAGCAGCGGCAGGAACAGCGCCATGCTGATCAGCGTGTTGCGGAAGAACGGGATCGCCTGCACGTAGCAGTCCACCAGGCCCGCCGCGTTGTGCGGGTAGCGGATGCCGTCGCCGAGCGCCCACACGCCAAAGTTGGATACGACGAAGAAGACGACGGCCGAGGTGAGTCCAGTGGCGGCGATGCGCAGCCAGCTCCGTTGGCGACGCAGCAGGAAACCGCACGTCACGACCAGCGCGACCGAGAGATACAGCACGGGCTGCGCGTCGTAGAAGGCCCAGTCGGCGCGACCGGTCAGCAGCCAGATGCCGAGGTCGCCGGCGAGATAGATCGCGAGCGGGACGAGAAAGGCGGCACGCCCGGTCGCGTAGCAGGCGGCGCCGAACACGCACAGCGGCAGCACCGGGGAGAAGTTCCAAGGATAGGCGGTGCTCGCGGGATCAATCGGGATGCCAAGCGCATGCAGGGCATACGGCGCGAGCCGGAACGCAAGCGCCACCAGGACGAACACCGCCAGTGTCGAGCCTCGCGCCTGCATCATGGGTCACCTCCCTTTCGGTGAGGCCGCAAGATCGTGGATTGGCAGCATACTGTCAAGCAACCCTCCGCCTTGCAGAAACAACGTACTCCAACTAGCCGATTTCGGACCACAATCCCCGAACGAAGCCCCTCCTGTCACTCCCCCCTTGCGGGGGAGTCGAAAAGCGTCTCGCTTTTCGGAGGGGGGGCTTCCCGCAGGAGAGGAGGGCTCTCAACTCCGGCGCTTACCTCCTACCCCGCCCGGTCTATCAACCTCGCCAGATTTGCCACATGTTCGTTGAGGCTGGAACGGCCCCTATCGCTCAGCTCGTACCAAGTCACGGGTCGCCGGTCGCGGAAGCTCTTTTCCGCCACGAGATACCCACTGTGCTCCAGCTTGCGCAGGTGGGTGCCCAGACTGCCGTCGGTTTCTCCCAAGACCTGCTTGAGGCGACTGTAGGACATCGAGTCGTGCGCGGAGAGCAGCACGCAGATCGCGAGCCGAACGCGGTGTTCGAGCAATCCCCGCAGTGCCCCCAGCTCCTCGACGCTGTCGATGTCGGGGTCAGTCCGCTGCATGCTGCGCCGCCCGCGCGCCGAGCCAGGCCTGTGCCACCAGCGCGGTGGCAACCGCTACACCCGCCGTGGTGGCACCGTACTCGGGAAGATAGAGCGTGACCAAGTAACCCGCTGCCAGAACGACGCCGATTGACATCAGCCGTCGCTCCAAGTGCAGCCCGGCGAGGAAGTAGGTCAAGGCGAGAAGCAGGATCCACAAGGAACTAACGCCCGACCAGCTCAGTTGACCGGATGCGATGAGACCCATGCCGAGCAGCCCCGCGCCGAAAAACGCCAGAAAGTGACCCATCCAACGCTTGCCCGTACGGCGGTCCGCCTGACCGGCGCGACGGCCTGCCTGCACGGCGAGCCGCCAGGTCAGAATGCCCCCGAGTGGGCCTGCGATGGTCCAGTAGATGCCGATCCAGCTCGAGCCCGGCCCGACGACATCAACGAGTGGAAATCCGACCAGGCAAATCGCTGCCCAAAGCAAGTAGATTGCCGGCACATGCACGGACGAACCTTCCGCCGCCGCTCGAACAAAGGCGAGGTCGTCTTTGATGGAAGCTGATTCAGTCACGCGTCTTCTCCTCCTGAATGGACCCTGAACGTTACTCGTTTTTGCATCGTACTTTGTATTTCAGAGTAAAGCAAGCATCCTCTCGCACGGAAAAGAGGACGGGCTTTTGCACGGATCGGCCATAGGTTCTGTTGGGATCAGGGACACGAGCACAGATGCCTGATCTCCCAACGACCCTGCGATCTAGAATGACGCAGCTGCGAGCGAATGCGCGCACGAAGGGAGCAGTTCGCGTAGTGACTGCCACCGCGCCCGCAAGGGCGCGCAAGCTCTAGGCTGAACCGGTGCTGACCATCGCCCTGTACGAACCCGAGATTCCGCCCAACACCGGGGCGCTGATGCGTCTGGCCGCGAACACCGGGGCGGAGCTTGCGCTGATCGAGCCGCTCGGCTTCGAGTTGACCGACACGCGGCTCAAGCGCGCCGGGCTCGACTACCGCGACCTCGCCACCACGACCGTGCATCCGAACTACGCGGCATTCCAGGGCTCTGTAGCCGGACGGCGGACACTGGCGTTCAGCAGCCGAGGCGAGACGCGCTACGACACCATCGAATACAGGGCCGACGACGTGCTCCTGTTCGGCCCCGAGTCCAGCGGGCTCCCAGACGAAATTCTCGCCTCCTTCCCCGCAACCCACCGCATCCACATCCCCATGCGCCCCAACTCCCGCAGCATCAACCTCGCCAACTCGGCCTCCATTGCCCTGTACGAGGCGTGGCGCCAGCTCGGCTTTGCCTGAAGGATAGGAGTCTTACGCGCCGAGCAGCCGGGTGCCGATGAACTCTCGGAAGGGGCGGTTGCAGCCGACCACGGTCGCGACGCATGCGGTCAGTGCGCCGGCGGCCATGAACAGCAAGGGCACGTTCTGGTCCACGGCGTCGGCGAGGACGCCGGCGAGGCCCATCGCCAACGGTACGGTGCCGCCAATGACGGTCATCATCACGCTCATCACCCGGCCGCGCAGTTCGTCGGGGGTGGTCGCCTGCATCAGCGTCGTAAAGGCCACCGTCATGATGCCCATGAAGACGCCGTTGACTGCGTTGGCCGCGAGCAGGAGGTACGGCGATTCCGCAACGCCGATCAGGAAGGTCGCAGCAGCCATGGTGAAGAGCGCGGTGAGCCCGTAGGCGAGGCGTGCCGGCCCGTCGATGCGAACAACGCCGGCGAAGGCCATGCCGGCGACGTTGCCGGCGGCCATCGCCGCCATCAGGTAGCCGAACCAATCTGGCGCGAGTCCGCGATGCTGGTCCAGCAGGATCGGCAGCAGCACGCCGGTCGGTGCCGAAACGAGGTTGAGCACGGCGAAGGCAAGCACCATGTTGCGCAGGCCCGGCCGATTCCACACGTGGCCGAGACCGGTGGCGACATCCGAGACGAAGGCGGAGAACAGCGCCCGCATCGACGGCGGCGCCTGCGGCAGGGTTTGCGGCACGCGAATGAACGTCTCCGAGAGGGCCGAGACGAGATAGGTGACACCGTTGGCAAGGAACAGCGCCGGTGCGCCCAGGAGGCGAAACAGCACCCCGCCGATGGCGGTGCCGATGCCCATGCTGGCGGTCATGGAGAAGCTGTTCATGGCATTTGCCGTGGAAAGCCGAGTGGTGGGGACGAGATTTGGGATCGATGCCATTACCGCTGGGCGAAAGAACGAACTGACGATGCCGGTGAGCACGCCGGATACGACGAGTGCCGCCACCTTCGCGCCCACCGCGCCATCGACCGCCAGAAAGGCGAAGCCGAGGCAGAGCGCGGCGACGCCGAGCAAGCAGTCGCCGATGACGATCAGCCGCTTGCGGGAGTAGCGGTCGGCGATGGCGCCGCCCACCGGCCCCAGGATGACCCCTGGCAGCGCGGCAGCCATAGACACCAATCCCATGGTGGTGGCGGAGCCAGTCTCCTGCAGCAGCCAGTACACCGTGGCGATTTGCGACAGCGAAATGCCGACGCCACTGACGGTCTGGCCTTGCCAAAGCAGCAGGAAATGGCGGTTGAAAAGGCGCTGCGGGGTGTCGTCGTCAGCCGCAGACGCCGCGCCGCTCGGCCGCACGGGGCTAGAAGCTACGCGCTCGAACCTGCCGCCGTTCGTGCATGTGCGGCGGGCTCGTCGCCTTGGTCTTGGAAAACCGGCGGCCGGCCGTGCAGGCTGATGCGGTGGATCAGCCGGGTGTCGTGGTCGCCGGTGGCAGCGGCTATGGGCGTGGCGCTGTGCATGGTGGTGGGGTTGTCCCACATGAGGAGGTCGTGGCGGCGGTGGGTGTGGGCGGCGAGGAAGCGTTCTTGCAGGGCGTGCTGGCAGAGTTCCTCGAGTAGCTCTTCTGCCGCTTGTTGCTCCATGCCGACGATGCCTTGGCTGGTGCCAGTGATGGCGTAGAGGGTCTTCTGGCCGGTGACGGGGTGGCGCCGTACCAGCGGATGCTGGACGGTTTTCTGGGGGTCCAGCCACTTCAGCGGCAGGGGAACGTGGTCGCCGGGGCGAGCTACCACGGAACGGCCGTGAAGGTGCAGCACCGTCAGGCCTTCGATGCGACGCTGCATCGCCTTCGGGAGCGCGTCGTAGGCGGCGGCCATGTTGCAGAAGCGGGTTGCGCCGCCGGTGTCGGGCGCCTGCACGGAGTAGAGCATCGTCACCGACGACACCTGGTCGCGGAAGGACTGATCCGTGTGCCAATGTGCCGCACCCTTCGGCTCGCGCTTGGTGTCGATGCCGATGTTGGTGATGCGGACGATTTCTGGATGCTCGGGGTCGCCGGGGTTCTTGGTCAGGTGGATGGGCTCGCCCAGGCGCTTGGCGAAAGCGACGTAGGCGTCGTCGGTGAGCCCCTCGGTGCGCAGGACGACGAAGCGGCTGCGGTAGAGCGTGAGCAGAAGTTCGCGCACGCCGGCATCGCTCACTTGGGCCGTGTCGAGATCGAGGATCTCGGTGCCGAAGTTTCCCGGAAGAGGACGAGAGACGAACTCCACTGCGCTCACCTTCGATTGGATTGCACCGGGGGACTTTAGCAGGGTCTGCGGCAGGCCCTACGGCTTCACCCACGAGCGGGTTGCGGCGTTCCATTGAACGTACAATCGCGTCCTTTGTTGGCGACGGTTGGAGGGTGGCGGTGAGCGAAGCATCGAGGAGTGATTGGCTGGCGGATCCGGCAAGCATTGGCCTTGATCCGGAGGCGCTCGAGAGCCTGCGCGAGCGGGTGCGCAAGGAGGTGGACGAGGGCCTCTTGCCGTCGGCGCAGATTGCGGTTGCCCGCGAGGGGCGCCTCGGCCTCTTCGAGACGTTCGGCAACGAAACGAACGACTCGCTCTATTGCATCTTTTCCTCCACCAAGGCCATCACCTCGGCGGCGGCGTGGCTCCTGATCGAGTCCGGCGACCTCTCGGTGAACGAGCTCGCCGGCGACATCGTTCCGGAGTTCGCCACCAACGGCAAGGAAGTCGTGACGGTGGAGCAGCTCTTCCTGCACACCGCCGGCTTCCCGTCCGCGCCGTTCCGCCCCACCGACTGGCTGGACCGAGAGCGCCGCCTGCAGCGCTTCGCCACTTGGCGCCTGAACTGGGAACCCGGCTCGAAGTTCGAGTACCACCCGACGTCCAGCATGTGGGTGATCGCCGAGATCGTCGAGCGCCGTAGCGGCCGCGACTTCACCGAGTTCGTGCGCGCAGAGATCGCCGAACCCTTGGGGCTGCCGGACATGTTCGTGGGCTTGCCAGCGACACGCGCCAAGGACGTGGCGGAACTCACGCACTGCGGCGACCCCTTGACCAGCGAAGACTACGCTCGCCTCGGCCTGCCAGAGCCTCCGGTGACGGAAGTGACGGAGGAAGTGATCCTCTCCTTCAACCACCCGGAAGTGCAGGCCGTCGGCGTGCCTGGTGGCGGCGGCATCATGACCGCCGCCGAGGTTGCCCTTTTCTACCAAGGCTTGCTGCACGGCGGCAGCGTTGGGCGAAGGCGCGTTTGGGAGGATTCGACACTCGACATGGCACGCACCGTGCGCAGCGGCGACCTCTTCGATCCCCTGTCGAAGAAGCGCGTGAATCGCGGCCTCGGCATCGTCGTTTCGGGCGACAAGGACCGCAACTTCCGCGGCTTCGGCCACGACAATTCGCCCTTGGCGTTCGGCCACGGCGGTGCCGGCGGCCAGATCGCCTGGGCTGATCCAGCCACCGGCATCTCCATCGGCTACTGCACCAACGGCCACGACCGCAACCCGATTCGCATGGGTGGACGGGGCGTCGGCGTTTCCAATCGCGCAGCGGTGTGTGCGGCGGCCTGATGCCCTTGGGGCGAGGGCATCCTGCCCTCGCTCGCCGACAGGCGCGCCTTCAAGCAGACCCAAGGCGCAGAGAAGCAAAATCTATGGTTCAGGCAATTGCAGCATTGGTGGCGCTTGCGCTCGCCGGCGGTATGGCCAGCGCGGCGAACAAGGCGGGCGAGGAATTCCGCGACTGCGCTAGCTGCCCGGAGATGGTGATCGTCCCGGCCGGCTCCTTTCAGATGGGCACTCCGCCCGAGGACACTCGCAGCTTCGGCTATGAACGCCCCGTGCATCGAGTGCGCCTCAGAAGGTCGTTCGCTATGGGCGTTGCGGAAGTGACCTTCGCCGAGTGGGACGCTTGCGTTGATGCCGGCGGCTGCGCTTCCTACAGCCCGCCCGACAACGGCTGGGGCCGTGACTCCCGACCCGCCATCAACGTGAACTGGGCTGATGCGCGCGGCTATGCGCGTTGGCTATCGTCCCGAACCGGGCGCAACTATCGCCTGCCAAGCGAGGCCGAGTGGGAGTACGCGGCCCGTGCCGGTTCCGAACAAGCCTACACCTGGGGCGACGACATCGGCACCAATCGCGCCAACTGCCTCGACTGCGGCAGCGAGTGGGACACACGTTCCCCCGCCCCGACACGCTCCTTCCCCGCCAACGAGTGGGGCCTCTACGACATGCATGGCAACGTCTGGGAATGGACCCAAGACTGCTGGCACGACAGCTATGAAAGAGCCCCCGCCGACGGCAGCGCCTGGGAAGCAAGAGGCGGAACCACTTGCCATGCCCGCGTCCTCCGCGGCGGCTCCTGGTACAGCCGCCCCCGCAGCCTACGCTCCGCCACCCGTTACACCTACAGCCCAGATCGGCGCTACTTCAACACGGGATTCCGCGTGGTTCGCTCCCTGTGACCGACGAGGCTTGTGCGGTGCAACTCCGTGGGGACGGGCAGGTCCTGCCCGTGCCAAGTCCGTCGCGGCATCAAGTGCCGGCGACCTCCGGCTTTGCACCGTCACCGCGCCTTGGCATATTCGGCTAGCGCGAGGACTGACCGGCCATGCTCGGTTGGGGCTAGCGCCTCCGCGAAGCGAAGGTCCGCCGTCAGCATGACCGCGCCGATGCGGTGTGCAAGGGCGAGATAGACGCAATCGTAAACCGGGTGGTCGAGGGCCAGCGCAAGACGAACGGCGTCCGCACTGACGGTCTCGTCGTCGTTCCAGTGCACTGGCAAGTTGGGCACCCACGCCACGGCCGCGCTTGCATCGCCACGGCCGATCTGACCTTGCCGCGCCTTGCGCCATAGCGCGTTGGCAACCTCTGACGCCATCAGGCGAGGCGCATGCAGATCTTCGCCTCTCGCCGCCAGTTTCTGGGCGTCGTCGGAGTCCGGCTCCTCAACCAGCCACTTGACCGCCACGCTCGCATCGACAACGAAGCGCATCAGAAGTTGTCGCGATGCCCGTGGTTGCGGTCCTCCCGAACCAAGACCTCTGCGGGCGTCTGCTTGCGACCCTTGGTCTTGAGCCGCAGTTGCGCTGACGCCTTGAGGAACGCGGCGCGTTTCGCCGCCATTTCGTCTTGGGCAGCGCATTGCAGGATGTGGCGCGCCTCACCTTCAAGAGACCGGTTGTTCAGCGCCGCACGTTGCTTTAGCCGGTCCACCACATCTTCGTCAAGCCGCCGCACATTGATTGTCACCATTGGTTCGCTCGAGCCGTCGGTTATCAAATTGTTATCACGCCCGCTGGCCGTGCGCAAGTCCTAGCCGAAGGCAGATGCCGGTCCAACCGGCATGATCGTCGAACAGGAAGGGGGGCCAAAAGAACGTGCAGATCCAAAAATTAGTTTTGGATTTGCATGCTATTGGTCGGCTGCTTTCGCGTGGTAGGTACTAGTTCACGAACCGTTCGCCAGCGCCTGAGCGGTCGGTGCTACCACTGATCTCGGCTTCGTGGCGGCGCTTGGCTTCGGCGTACAGGGCGTCGAAGTTGATGGGGGCCAGGTTGAAGGCGGGGAAGGTGCCGCGGGAGGCCAGGGAGTCGATGGCCTCGCGGGCGTAGGGGAAGAGGATGTTCGGGCAGGCGACGGCAAGGGCCTGGCGCAGGGGGTCGTCGGTGAGGCCCGTGATGCGGAAGATGCCGGCTTGCTGGAGTTCGATGATGAGGAGCGACTCGCCGTCCACCTTGGCGGTGAGGGTGAGGGCCAGGACTACCTCGTGGCGATCTTCGCCGAGCGCGTTGTTCTTGGTGTTGATGTCGATGTGTATCTGCGGCTGCCATTCGGAGCGGAACACCGCCGGGGCGCGGGGAGACTCGAACGAGGCATCCTTGAGGTAGATGCGCTCGATGGCGAGGCCGGGTCCTGGTGCGTCTTCAGCCATCAGCGTGCCCTCTTTCTACCGCCCTTGCTGCCGGCGCCTTTGACCACCGGCAGGTTCTGGTTGCGCCATTCCATGATGCCGCCCTTGAGTCGCGAGACGTTCTCGAAGCCGGCCTTGCGCAGCACGGTGCCGGCGGCGCCGGCATGTTGCCCCATCTTGCACGTCACGACGATGGGCTTGGCCTTGTGCCGTTCGATCTCCGCGAGGCGGGCTGGGAGTGCGGCGTGGGGGATGTTCACCGCATCGACGATGTGGCCTTCGGAGAACTCCTTCTGGTCGCGCACATCGACGACGAGCGCGCCGTCGCGGTTGACGAGGTTGACGAGTTCCTGCGCCGTCACGCCGCGCCCGCCACGGGAGACTTCGTTGCGTACGAACAGGCCCAAGACAATCAGGAATGCGCTCACCAGGAACGGGTGGTTCATGATGAATTCGAGCAGTCGTTCCATCGGTTAAGCCTGTCAGGACGTGTGCGTTCGGCACGATGGAGGGCGAGACGCCCTCCCTCCAGAGAGGATACTAGGCAAGCCCCAGCACGTCTTCCATGCCGTAGAAACCCGGTTCCCGACCATGCACGAACTGCACGGCGCGGAGGGCCCCAGCAGCGAAGTTCTCGCGGCTGCCGGCACGGTGGGTGATTTCGAGCCTCTCCCCGGTGCCGGCGAAGGTGACTGTGTGGTCGCCGACGATGTCGCCGCCGCGCAAGCTGTGGAAGCCGATGGTGCGACGGTCGCGCTCGCCGGTTTCGCCCTCGCGGCCGTACACGGCGTCGGCAGTGAGGTCCCGGCCCAGCGTCTTGGCGAGGATTTCGCCCATGCGCACGGCAGTTCCGGAAGGTGCGTCGATTTTGTGGCGGTGGTGCGCTTCGAAGACCTCCACGTCCACTTCGTCGCCAAGAATGCGCGCTGCTTGCTCGACCAGCATGAAGGTGACGTTGACGCCGACGCTCATGTTGGGGGAGAGCAGGATAGGGATGCGCTCGGCGGCCTCGCGAATGGTGGCGAGGCATTCGGCGTCGAAACCTGTCGTGCCGATGACCATTGCCTTGCCGGCTTCCATGCAGAGGCCCACGTGCCTTAGGGCCGCGGAGGGGATGGTGAAGTCGATCAGCACGTCGAAGGCGTCGAGGGCGGGGCAGATGTCCTCGCTGATGGTCACGCCCAGGTCGCCGACGCCGGCGAGCCGGCCGGCGTCTTCACCGGCCTCAGGTGCGCCGGGGCGGTCGGCTGCGGCGGCGAGGTGCAGGCGTTCGTGGGCGGCGATGCCGGTTACGAGGGTGCGGCCCATGCGGCCGGCGGCACCGGCGACGGCGACCTTGATCCGTTCCGCCATCAGAGTACCCTTCGGCTTGACGTGCCCAGCGCCCTCGCTGCCATGGGCGTGTCGTTGTGTTCGCTCAACTGCCTAGTCCGCCGACGAACTTGCGCACCGAGTCGAACCAGGAGCTCTCGCGGGGGGCGTGCTTGCCGCCGCCGTTGTCGAGGCTTTCCTTGAACTCGCGCAAGAGGTCCTTTTGCTGTTCGGAGAGGCGCACCGGGGTCTCCACCACCATGCGGCACAACAGGTCGCCGCTGCCGCCGCCGCGCAGGGCCGGCGCGCCGCGGCCGCGCAGGCGGAAGAGTTTGCCGGTTTGGGTTTCGGCGGGGACCTTTACGCTCACTCGGCCGTTCAGGGTGGGCACTTCGATCTCGGCACCCAACGCCGCGTCCACGAAGGAGATGGGTACGTCACAGAAAAGGTGCCTGCCCTCGCGCTTGAAGATGTCGTGTTCAGCGATGCTGATCTGCACGTAGAGGTCGCCCGGCGGGCCGCCATTGATGCCGGCCTCGCCCTCTCCCGTCAGGCGGATGCGATTGCCTTCGTCGACGCCAGCGGGGATGTCCACCGACAGGGTCTTGCGTCGTTCGACGCGGCCGCCGCCACCGCAGGTTCGGCAGGGATTGAGGATGACCTTGCCGGTGCCGCGGCAGCGGGGGCAGGTTTGCTGCAGGGAGAAGAATCCTTGGGCGACGCGAATCTGGCCAGCGCCGTTGCAGTCGGGGCAGGTGGTTGGCGAGGTTCCCGGGGCGGCGCCGCTGCCGTTGCAGTCGGGGCAGGTGTCGAGCTTCGGCACGCGGATCTCCACGCTGTCGCCGCCGACGGCCTGCTCGAGGGTGAGGTTCAGCGGATAGCGCAAATCGGAGCCGCGGCGCACGGAACTGCGGCTGCGGCCGCCGCCACCGCCGAAGATGTCGCCGATGTCGCCGAAAACGTCGCTGAAGATGTCGGCGAAGTTGCCGGTGCTGAAGCCGCCAGTTTCGAAGCCTCGACCGTCCACCCCGGCGTGGCCGAAGCGGTCGTAGGCCCCGCGCTTCTCCTCGTCGGAGAGCACTTCGTAGGCTTCGCTCGCCTCCTTGAAGCGCTCCTCGGCGTCCTCGTCATCGGGGTTGCGGTCCGGGTGGTACTTCATGGCGAGACGGCGATAGGCCTTCTTCACGTCGCCTTCCGACGCGTCCCGCTCGACGCCTAGAACGTCGTAGTAATCGCGCTTTGCCGCCATGGCTGCTTGCCGCCAGACCCCGTGTTACTTGTCCTTGCCCGACTTGTCGTCTGACTTCCTGTCGGCGGGCACTTCCTCGAAGTCGGCGTCCACGACATCCTCCTGGCGGCCGCCGGCTTTCGCGTTCGGTGCCGCACCCGGGTCGGGGTCGGCGCCCGCGCCTTCTGCGCCAGCGGCCTGCGCGTCGTCAGCATACATCTTCTGTGCCACCGCACCGGTCGCTTCGGTGAGGGCGTTGAGCTTGGCCGAGATGTCCTCCTGGTCCTCGCCCTGAATGGCGGCTTCGAGGTCGGCGGCGGCGGCTTCCACCCTCTGCTTCTCTTCATCGGTGATCTTGTCGCCAGCCTCGCCCACCATCTTGCGGGCGGAATGGACGACGCTGTCGGCTTGGTTCCGCAAGGTCACCATTTCCTCGAACTTGGCGTCGTCCTCGGCATGCGCCTCGGCGTCGCGCACCATCTTCTCGATCTCGTCGTCGGCGAGCCCGCTCGACGCCTTGATGACGATGGACTGTTC
>VXPR01000557.1 GCA_009839405.1 Gammaproteobacteria bacterium | reverse complement strand
GCGCGCCACCGCGGTCGTTGGGGATGCGAGGGCCTTCCTGTCACTCCCCCCTTGCGGGGGAGTCGAAAAGCGCCTCGCTTTTCGGAGGGGGGGCTTCTCGCAGGGGGGGTCTCAACTCCGGCGCAAGCGCCGTCTTCTACGGCGCAGGCTCCTAGCGCGCCCTGACGGGCGTCGGCAGTTCGCTGTGCGAACTGCTGGCCAGTCCCCGCGGGTTACCATTCCGAGTTCGGCGGTTCGAGGCGGGTGTTGGGTGAGAGTTCGAGACAAGGTCGTGGTGGTGACTGGAGCGGCAAGTGGTATTGGCCGAGCGCTTGCGCGCGTCTTTGCCGGGCCGGAGGGGGCGCGGCATGTGGTGTGCGTGGACATCGACGGCGCTGGGGCTCAGGCGGTTGCGGACGAAATCGGCGGGTCGGCGCAGACCGTCGATGTGGGGAGTGAAGCCGACATCGTTCGGTTGATCGAGACCACGGAATCCGAGCACGGCGCCATTGACCTCTTCTGTTCCAATGCGGGAATCGCCGAAGGCAAGGGCATCGACGAGCCGGACGAGATGTGGGATCGCATCTGGCGCATCAACACCATGTCGCACGTGTGGGCGGCACGGCATCTGGTGCCGCGCATGGCGGCACGTGGCGGCGGGTATCTGTTCAGCACGGCATCGGCGGCGGGGCTTCTGACCCAGATTGGCTCGGTGACCTATGCGGTGACCAAGCACGCTGCAGTGGCATTGGCCGAATGGCTGTCCATCACTCACCACCGCGACGGCATTCGTGTGACGGTGCTCTGTCCGCAGGCGGTGCGCACCAACATGACCGGCCCGAACTCGGCCAATCCCAACGCGGCCAGCGTCGCTAGCGTCGACGGCTTGCTCGAACCGGAGGTGGTGGCGCAAGTGTGCGTCGAGGCCATCGACGAGGAGCGTTTCTTCGCCCTCCCCCACGAGATCGTGAACGAATACAGGCGCCGCAAAGTCGCCGATCCAGACCGTTGGCTCGGCGGCATGAGGCGGCTGCAGGAACGGTACATGGAAGACTGAGGGACGGCCCCTTCTGGAAGGAGGGCCTCTCGCCCTACCGACGCCCAAGGCATAACCGAGATAACCTCTTTACATGAAGGCCATACGTTACATGAAGGCCATATGCGTAATCTGCGGCTCAAACGCCGGTCGTGACTCACGCTATGCAGCTGTCGCCAGTGAACTAGGGCGGGAACTCGCATCGCGAGGGATGACCCTTGTGTACGGTGGCGCCGGCGTCGGGCTCATGGGCGAGGTGGCAGACGCCACCCTCGATGCCGGCGGCGAAGCCATCGGCATCATCACGGCCCCGCTAGCCGAAAAAGTCGGCCATCCCAGGGTGCAGGTGGAGACCGTCGCTACCCTGCACGAACGCAAGCAACGATTCTCGGAACTCGCCGACGCCTATATCGCCCTTCCAGGCGGCTTCGGCACTTTGGATGAACTCTTCGAATCCATCACCTGGAACCAACTCGGCATACACGAACGCCCCACCGGCCTCCTCAACGTCGCCGGCTTCTACGACCCGCTCATGGACTTCCTGCGTCGCGTGTCGGAACAAGGCTTCGTTCGACAGCAACACTTGGCGTCGGTCCTGGTAGGCGACGCCCCAAAGGAACTCCTGGGCGCCCTGCAACGCTGGACACCGCCCGACCCCAACAAGTGGAAAACTGACGACTGAGTCGACAGGCGCGTCTCGTCGCACTAGGTGACGCGCCGCAATCCGACGTTGCTCGAGCCTGTGGATGCCCCCTTTCCGAAGAAAGGACAGGGGAGTGACAGGAGGGGCTTGGTTCAGGGATTGCGGCGTACGGGGCGTTGGGTCGGCGCGCCACCACCGTTGCTGCATTCTGCCTTCCCTCCAAGGGCAGGGCTTTCTCTTACGAACTGCGTCAGGGACGAGTTGCCGTTACCAGAAACTGCGGCAGGGAGAACAGGAACCGGCCCTCTTCAACTGCGGTCTCGGCCTGCGCCAACAGCGCCCCCGCCTCTTCGCTCGACAACAGATCAAACTGCGTGGCGTAGCTTGCCATGTTGCGCAGGACTAGCAGGCTGCCGCCTTCGGTGTCGGCGCCGGCGCGAATCGTCACCTGAACGTCCTCGAAGCCGGCGTCCAGTAGGTGGCCACGAAGACTGCGCCCGATTTCCGGTTCCTTGAATGCTGGAGCCGCGGCGGCGAAAAAGCGTTCCGTCACGGCCCTTCCCCAAGGCTCTACGATGACGAAGCCCCAGTCGCTGTCGATGGCGAGCAGGCGACCGCCGGGTTCGATTACGCGGTGGAACTCCGCCAACGTGGCGGAGAGGTCGGGCACGTATTCCAGCACGTTCTTGCAGAGGGCCCGGTTGACGGCGCCGTCGGCGAGGGGGATGTGGCCGTCCTGCAACAGGTGGAAGGAGGCGTTGTCGGTGCCGGCGGCGCGGCCCGTGGCGTCGGCGACGAAGCGGGCGTTGATGTCCACGCCATGCACCTGTCCTCCCGGCGCGACCATCCCCGCCATGCCAATCGAGACGAAGCCGGGGCCGCAGCCGTAGTCCATCACCCGGCAGCCCGGCGCGAGCTCCAGCAGAGCGAGGAGTTCCGCATGACCTTCCCGCCACACGAACATGCGCTCGTAGCGCTCGATGCGTTCGTCCTCGATCGTGCGCCAGTGATCCGTGTGGTAGGTCTTTGCGTCCATGCCGCGTGGTCTCCTGTCGCTGATCCGCTGTTGTCGGTATTCTCGCACCGTGGCCACGCAGGAACACATCGCCTCGCGCGCGGACGACGATTGGGAGTTCGAGCAGCAGGAATGGATCGAGGCGCTTGCCGGCGTGCTCTCGGAGAGAGGCGGCGAAGGCGCCAAGAAGCTGATGAGCCGGCTGCAGCACGAGCTGTCGCGGGCTGGCGTTGTGCTCACGGACGCGGCGCTCAACACCCCCTACAAGAACACCATTCCCTTGCGCGACCAGCCCCCGTATCCGGGCGACATCGAACTCGAAACGCGCATCGAGAACATCCTGCGCTGGAATGCGGCGGCGATGGTGCTGCAGGCCTACGACAGCGGCTCCGGCGTCGGCGGCCACATCGCCACCTATCTTTCCGCCTCGACCATGATGGAAGTGGGGCTCAACCACATCTTTCGCACCAAGAGCGACGACTACGGCGGCGATCAGGTGCATTTTCAAGCGCACACGTCGCCCGGCATCTACGCCCGCGCCTTCTTCGAGGGCAGGCTCGGCGAAGAGGAGCTTGCCAACTTCCGCCGCGAACTTGCCGACGGCGGCGGCCTGCCTTCCTATCCGCACCCGCGCCGGATGCCCTGGTTCTGGCAGATGCCCTGCGCCAGCATGGGGCTTTCGACACCGAGCGCCATCTATCAGGCGCGCTTCGCCAAGTATCTCGAGCATCGGGGGCTCAAGGCAAAGAACGGCGGCAAGATCTGGACCTTCATCGGCGATGGCGAATCGGACGAGCCGGAGGTGCTCGGCACCATCAACATCGCCGCCCGCGAGCGCCTCGACAACTTCGTGCTGGTGGTGAACTGCAACCTGCAACGCCTTGACGGCCCGGTGCGAGGCAACGGCAAGATCATCCAAGAGCTCGAACGGGCCTTTCGCGGGGCAGACTGGCACGTCATCAAGGTGATCTGGGGCGGGGGCTGGGACGTGCTGCTCGAACGCGACGTGGACGGCATCCTCGAAGCGCGGATGGAGCAGGCGGTGGACGGCGACTACCAGATGTACACCGTCTCCCCCGGCGATTTCGTGCGTGAGCATTGGGTGGAGGACAATCCTGCCCTCAAGCGCTTGATGAGCGCCCTCACCGACGAGGAGATCCGCTCCATCCGCCGTGGCGGCCACGACCACAAGAAGATCTACGCCGCCTTTCGCCAGGCCCAGCAAGTGACCGGCAAACCTTGCGTGCTGCTGCTCAAGACCGTGAAGGGAGACGGCTTGGGGCCCCGCGTCGAGGGCAGCAACACGGTGCATCAGAAGAAATTCCTCTCCGCGGACGAGCGGCGCGGGCTGGCGCACCGGCTCGGCGTCGTCATGGCCGAGGACGACATCGACCGCGCGGCGTTCTACCGGCCAGAACCCGACAGCCCCGAGAGCCAATATCTGATCGAGCGACGGCAAGCGCTGGGCGGGTTCTTTCCCGAACGCAAGGTACGCTGCCCCGCACTTGCGCCGCCGCCCTTGGACCTCTTCCGCGACATGCTCGAAGGCACCGGCGAGCGCGCCATATCCACCACGATGGCAATGGTGCGGATGCTGCAAAAGCTGCTCCGGGACGATGCGCTTGCGCGCTACATCGTCCCCATCGTGCCGGACGAGGCGCGCACCTTCGGCATGGACGGGCTGTTTCCGCAGGCTGGCATCTACTCGCCGGAAGGACAGCACTACCAGCCGGTGGACGCCGGCACCATCGCTCCCTATCGCGAGGCCGAGGACGGCCAGATCCTGCAAGAGGGCATTTGCGAGACTGGCGCCATGGCGTCGTTCCTCGCCGCCGGCACCGCCTACGCCAACTACGGCCTGCCCATGGTGCCGTTCTACATCTTCTATTCCATGTTCGGCTTTCAGCGAGTGGGGGACATGATCTGGGCCGCCGGCGACATGATGTGCAAGGGCTTCCTGCTCGGGGGCACGTCGGGGCGCACTACCTTGAACGGCGAAGGCGTGCAGCATCAGGACGGCCACTCGCATCTCATGGCCGCCACCATTCCCAACCTCGTCAGCTACGACCCCGCCTTCGCCTTCGAGCTCGCCGTGATCGTCACCGACGGCATTCGCCGGATGTATGCCGAGCAGGAGGATGTCTTCTACTACCTCACCCTCACCAACCAGAACTACGCGATGCCGCCGATGCCGGACGGCGCGGAAGAGGGCATCGTGCGAGGCATGTATGCACTGCACCGAACCGCCGACGCCGACGTGAACCTCCTCGGCAGCGGCGCCATCATGGACGAGACCCTGGCGGCGGCGGAACGCCTGCGCGCCTTTGGCCATCGCGTCAACGTGTGGAGCGTCACCAGCTACACCGAACTCGCCCGCCAGGGCATGGCGGCGGAACGGGCCCAGCTAATGTCCGCCGGCGACTCCGACGAACGCCCCTACGTCGAAACGCTGCTCGAAGGCGAAGAAGGCATTTTTGTCGCCGCCTCCGACTACATGAAAGCGCTCCCCCTCTCCATCACGCGCTGGCTGCCAAATGCCTGCACCGTCCTCGGCACCGACGGCTACGGCCTTTCCGAATCCCGCGAGGACCTGCGCGATTACTTCGAAGTCTCTCGCGACTGGATCGCCTTCGCCGCTCTCTCAACCCTAGCCCGCGCCAACCGCGCGAACGTGCAGGATGCGCTTACGTTCGCCAACGAAGCTGGGTTGGACCTGGAGAAGACCCTGCCAGCCTGATCACATTTCGCCAATTGACACTCCATCTGGCGACATCTAATCTTTTCGCCAGATTTCGAGATGACCGGGTGAAATCATCATGGACGAGCAACGGCGTGACCGCCGGCCCGACGCAGGCTCGCGCACCAGACGAGTCTGGGACGTCGCGGACGAAATCACGCGAGAACAGGGCCGCAAGGCCACCCGACGCGAAGTGATGGACCGCATCGTCGCCGAAGGCGGCAACAAAAACACCGCTTCCACCCAATACCAGCGCTGGAAGACCGCCCAGGATTCCGAGGTGCGCGAAGAAAGGGCCACCCACATCGCTTCGTCGGACACCGCCGACGGACCGTGCATCGCCCCGCGCTGGCTCAAGATCGCCGACGACGGCAGGTTGCTGATCCCCACCGACATGCGCGCCGCCATGGGTATTGAAGACAACGTGATTCACGCTCGCGTCGAGCGCGGCGAACTGCGGCTCTTGAGTCGGGACGGCGCTGTGAAGCGTGTGCAGCGGATGGTCGCGCCCTACCGCGGCTCGGGAAGCGTGGTCGACAGCTTCATCGCGGAGCGCCGGGCTCTCTGGGGAGAAGAGGAGTAGGGAATGGCTGCAGTGCTCGACAGTTCCGCAGTGCTTGCAATGCTATTCAAGGAACCAGGTGCTGAGCTTGTTGCGTCAAAGATCAGCGATGCAGCCATTTCGACCGTCAACCTCGCGGAAGTCGTCTCAAAGCTGATCGCCGAAGGCTTCGCGCCTGCCGAGGCGCGTCGAACAGCGCAATCGATACCAATGCAGGTGCACCTGTTCGACACCGAAAGTGCAGTCCAGACAGGTCTTCTCCGCGCTGCGACCCGCGACCACGGTCTATCGCTCGGCGACCGTGCCTGCCTTGCATTGGCCGCACGCCTCGAAACCGAGGCCGTCACGGCTGATCGGGCGTGGAGCGGAGCCGATGTCGGCGTGGACATCCGCCTGATCCGCTGAACGGAGGGCGACGCAAGCGTCGCCCTTGGCCTTGCGGCTTTACTGCCGTGGGCGCGGCGCTCTCGGCGCACGCGGATGCGCCGCCGACATGTCCATCAATCGGTCGATGTGCGGCGTGAGATCTTCGTAGGTCGCGCCGGCGCCGAGTTCCACGGCGTCGTTCACCCACACTTCGCTGCGGCTGTAGTTGCCGCCGGAGGCGTGGATGACCGCGCCGTTGGGGGCGTCTTCGCTGCACATGAAGAGGACCGCGGGGCTGACCAAGGCTGGGTCGCGGAGCGGATCGACCTGGTCTAGGTCTTCGTCACGGCCCGGCACGGTGTTGGTCATGCGCGTGGCCGCGCCCGGGCCCAGGCAGTTCACCCGGACGTTGCGGTTTGCGCCCTCGAGCGCCAGCACGTTGGCGAGGCCCAGCATTCCCATCTTGGCGGCGCCGTAGTTGGCTTGGCCGAAGTTGCCGAAGATGCCGGAGCCGGAGCTGGTGAAGACGATGCGCCCGTAGCGCTGCTCGTACATGTGCGGCCAGACGGCGTGGGTGACGTAGGCGGTGCCGGTGAGGTGCACGTCCATGACGAGATCGAACTCGTCGAGGGTCATGTTCTTGAAGGTGCGGTCGCGCAGAATGCCGGCGTTGTTGACGAGGATGTCGATGCGCCCGAAGGCGTTGACGGCATCGGCGGCGATGCTCTTGGCGCCGTCGCGGTCCGCCACCGAGGCCTTGTTGGCCACGGCGTCGCCGCCCATGGCGCGGATTTCCTCCACCACGGCATCCGCCGCATCGCCGGCGCCGGTGCCGTCGACGCTGCCGCCCAAGTCGTTCACCACCACCTTGGCGCCGCGCTTGGCGAACTCGATGGCGTGGCAACGCCCGATTCCCCCGCCCGCGCCGGTAATGATGGCAACCTTGTCTTCGAACTCGCTCATGGTCTTCCCCTCGTTCGTTGCGTTCGCGTTGCCGCTCTTGGAACAACCCACGGCCTTCCGGCTACTATGGAGCTGTGCGGCGACGCCGCTCCCAACACCCGATCGGTGCCGAACCCATGACCACGCCCATCAGCGCAGCCAAGATCGAGCAGTACAAGGCGCGCGGTTATACCACCGTTGAGGGCTTTTTCGTACCGCGCGAGGTTCAGGCGATGCAGCGCGAGGTTGGGCGCTGGGTTGACCAAGGGCTGCCGCGCGACGTGGCAATTCCCGATTCGCGCCAGAACCTGCAGCTCATTCCGCTGTTCCCGCAGAGCCGCCTCTTTCGCGCCTTGCCGTTCCATCCTCGCGTGACGCGTGCCGTGTCGGCATTGCTCGGTGACCCGGTGGTGAAGATTCTCGACCAGATGTTCTACAAGCCGCCCCGCGTCGGCATGGGCACCAACTGGCACACCGACAACGCCTACTTCCACATCCCGAGGCCCATCCGCGGCTGCGCCATGTGGATCGCCATCCACGACGCAAACCGGGGCAACGGCACCCTCAAGGTGATGCCAGACATGGTGGAGCGCGAACTCCTGCACGAGCGCGACCCGGCGAGCGACCACCACATCCGCACCTGGCTCGACGAGACCGATGCCGTCCATTGCGAACTCGCGGCCGGCGTGCTCATTTCCTCCGGGCGCGCCGGCCCCCCCCGGGCCGCCCCACCCCCCACCCCCCCCGCCCGCGCCGGCGTCGGCATCCACTTCGTCAACTTCGACCATGCAGCGGAAGACATGAAGCAAGGCAAGCGCTGGCAACACGCCCGCCTCACCGGGCCAGGTGCCACCGACGGAGAGCGGGAATACGGCGAGCGAGTGTCGTTCAGCGCGGAGGTGGACAGGGTGTTGGCGCGGGCTTAACGACTCGGGTCGGCCGTTGCTGCCATCCTGCGCGCGGCGTTACTCGCGACTGCGCTCCTCGACCGCTGACGGTGGCATGCGTTGGCAGGGCGCATCGCTGGCGTCCGTTGCGGTGGAGGCGGGCATGGCGGTGAGCGCTGTGGGACTGGCGGAGGTCAGACCCTCCGCTTTCAAGTCGACCAGCCTGATGGTGTAGGCACTGCCGGCCGCCGCCGGTGGTGGCAGCGCGGCCTCGTCGCCGGGTTCCGTCGAGACGGCTGCTGCCAGGGTGATCGTCGCGGCGGCCGGAACGATCGCTGGTGGGTGCAGAGGGAGCACAAGCGTACCGGAGTCGGCGCCCAGGGGAGATTGCGCGAGGAGGGTGTCGGCCGGGTCGAACTGGCCGTCGCCGTTGCTGTCTGCGTGGACGGTGACCAGTCGCGGTGTGGCTGGCGGGTGCACGGCACAGCCTTCCAGTGTGACGCTGATAATCCGGATTCCTCCGTACGGGCCGGCACGCACTGCCCAGCGCTGGGAAGTCGAGCGCGTTGAGCTCGCGGAGCTCGACTGTCGCGGCTCGTCGGCCACGAGCGAGACCGACGCCGAAGTCTCCACGGCCTCATCGTCCAGTTGCCTTAGATACGCCACGAGCTGCTGCCTTTCCTCCTTCGTAAGGTGTGACGTGCGGCCATGCCCGTCGGCGCCGTTGCGCGTCGTGACCACGTCCATGAGCGTTGCGGCTGAACCGTCGTGCAGGTAGGGCGGCGTTGCCCAAACGCCCTTGACCGTCGGCGTGTCCAAGGCCCGCAGCGTGTTGGGCCGGAAGTCGCCCGCGGCTTCCGTCAGGGTGCCGACATCGTGCATCCGAAAGCGCAGTCCGGCAACGCCGCCGAACGTCGCTCTGCCGGCCGAGGCTGTGGCATCGTCCGGTCGGCCGAGGGAGCTGTCGGTGAACCTTGGGCTGACGTGACAGGTCGCGCATCCCGTGCTGGACCCGTGGAAGATCGCCTCGCCGGCGAGGGCATCGGTGGTCATCAATCCGCCAGGACGCCGGTAGGGACTGGGGTCAACCTTGGTGAAAGTTGCCATGTAGGCGGCGAGCGCGTCCAGTTCCCGGCTGAGGCCAGCGTTGGGGGACCCGAAGACCCAGTCGGCTCCCTTGTCGTGGAATGCCTCGTCGCTGACGAACCCTCGGCCTTGCAGCGTCTGGCGCAGCAGAATCTCGAAGTCCTGTATCTCGTCCATGTCGGCGCGCCAGTGAATCGGACCGTGACCCATCCCCGCGCGCCCCTGGAGGGCGATGGTGTTGCGCAAGCCCCCGCCATGCGCGCCGCGACCGCTGTAGTCCCACACGCGTCCGTCGCTGCCGCCCTCGATGTGGCAACCGGCGCAGCTCACGTAACCGTCGCGCCCCATCCGCGGATCCGCGGCGTTGTAGAAGATCTGCTTGCCAAGGAGCACCTCAGGCGGCAAGGGTTTCCGCGCCGCGGTGGCTATGCGTCGGATCGGGCCCGGTGCGCGGCCTTGCCCGAGTTCGGACAGGTCGTACACGGTGATGTCGCGGGACAGGAAGTTCTGCACGAATAGCCGGCCGCGGGAGTCCACCAGGAGGCCCTGCGGCGCCAGCCCCGTGCCGGGAATCGAAGCCACGGCATTGCCGCTTGCGGCATCGAGCACGTCAACTGCGTTGGACCCCTGCAGCGCGACGAACGCGTGCTTGCCCCCCGGGTCGAAGGCGACCGCCGCCGCCATGGCGCGGTTGTCGAGGTCACGCCGGGCTTCGAAAGTCTCCCGGTTCTGCACCAGGTCGATCTCGGAAACGATGGTGCGCGTCGTGGTCTCGAAGCCGAGCCGTTCGCCGCTTAGGTGCAAGCCTCTGCCCGTATTGTCCTTTTTCGACGGCACCCAGGCGCGCCGCCCGTCTGGGGCGATGACGATGGCGGCGAGATGGTTGGGAACGCCGCGGCCGCTGACGGGGCTGTCGGGGCCGGGGTCCGCGGCCAGGTCGATTCGCCGCACCACCTCGAAGGACGCGGCGCTCACTTCGACCACCTCGCCGCGATCGGCTGGCGATATGTACCGGGTGACCAGGATTCTCGTGCCATCGGCAGTGACGGCGATGCCACGCGGCGTCGGACCGACATCGGCGGCGTCCTCCACCGCGCCGCTCAGCGCATTCAGCTTCAACAGGCGACCGACAGCCTGCAGCGTGACGTAGGCGGCGTCTCCCGCCGGACTGAACGCAATCCCGTATGGGCGGGATGCATACGGCAGCACGACCCTCCGCCGTAGCCGGCCATCGCTACCCTCGACGATGCTTATGGTGGCGTCGTCCTGATTGACGACCCAGACCGTGCCATCCGGGCCCGGTGCGAGCGTGCGGGGATTGTCACCGACGGGTGCCTCGAACAGCTTGACCAGCTTCCGGGCGTCGATCGCGGCCACCGTATCGCTGTCCGAGTTCACGCTCCAGATGCGCTCTGTGCGCTCGTCCAACGCGATCGTTGTGGCATGTGACGAGCGCCTGGCTACCGATGCAGCGTCACGCGCTTGAGCATGCGCGGGAGAGAGCAAGCCGGCGACAAACTCCGCACCGGTCCCGTGCGCAGGCCCCAATGGCAGCGGAGCGGCGAGAGCCGCAACGGCCAGCGCAAGCGCGATCCACGCCGGCATCATGCGCCTCGGCCGGCCGGGACGGTTTCCGAACGCCAGCAGCTCACCCGCCGCTACGTTCTGCGCACTTCCGCTCGTCATGTCGGGCTCGGATCATAGGACAAAGCCGACTGACAGCCTGGCAAGGGGCCACCCGTACGCGCCCCCCAAAAGGTGCCCCCAACCTCGGCTCTGCTTGACCGAGCGCGAAACCCGTTGGTAGCGTTGGCGCGCAAGGGCGATGTTTCCGTAGCAGTTATTTCATGCGAAGCGACTACACGGTTGCGGTCATTGGCGGGGGTGCCTCGGGTGTCGCGCTTGCAGCGCGGATCGTGGAATCCTTGCCGGCAGGGCTCAGCACCGCGAACGTATCCATTGCATTGTTCGACGCCCACGGCTGTCGTGGCGGCAACGCATACGCGGCGGACACCCCCAGCAATCTGATGAATACCACCGGCAGCGCAATCGACGGTGGCTATGGGGGCGATTTCGGATTCCTCCGGTGGGCCGGGGAGAACTCGGACAAGTGGCGCCCTCTGCTCGGCGATCGAACGCCGAACCCGTGCGGCTACGTTCCGAGGCCGGTATTCGGGCAGTACCTTGCCGACCTCTTGGAGGACGCCCGGCGCCGGGCACCCGACCGGGGCATGCAGCTCGATACGGTTGCGGAGGAGGTGGTGGACATCGCGCCACCTGCCTCATCCGAGCAGAGCTACTGCATCCGCACCGCTTCCGGGGCCCGCTTCGAAGCCCGCTACATCTATCTCGCTATCGGTCATCTCCCGCGCGCGAAGACCGAGGACTACCAACATCGCGAGCACTACTACCACAACCCCTATCCCATATCGCGCCTGATCGAGGAGATTCCGAAGGAGGCTTCGGTGGGAGTCATCGGCTCCCGGCTCACCGCCATCGACGTCGCCCTTGGCCTCGCCGCTGGCGGGCACCAAGGTACCGTTACGTGCGTTTCAAGGCGTGGTCGGCTCCCGGCGGTGCGGGCAGACCAAGGCAAGTACCAGTTCCGCAAACTGGAACGCGAGCAACTTCGAAAGCACCTCAGGTACCGGAGCGCACGGCTCAGGCTTGCCGATGTGGCGGCCATGCTCGGCAGCGAGATCGAACATGCGGAAGGCCGACCGGTGGCGCTCGGCGACATCGTCAACGCGCCGGCCTCTCCCGTGGCGTACTACGAACACGAGATCCGCCTGGCCGAGGGGCGAGCCCGGCCTTGGCAGGCGGTCCTCTACGCCACGAACCGCAACATCGATCTGTTGTGGCATCACCTTGAGGAGGAAGACAAGAAGCTCTTGATGTCGGAATGGCTGAACGACTGGCTGACGTATCGCGCCTCTATTCCGCGCGAGAACGCCGAGCGTGTATTGGCGCTGATGCGAACCGGCCGGCTGGAAGTCAGGGGCGGTGCCCGAGAAATCCGCTACGACGACTCGACGCGCCGTTTCAACCTATGTCTTGGCGGTGACGATACGGTCGCTGTCGAGTTCCTCGCCGCCGCAACCGGGTCCGCCAATCGCATTGAGAACGCCGACAGCACGCTGACCAGGAACCTGCTGGCGAGAGGGCTCGTCCGGTCGCACCGTTTCGGCGGCGTCGACTGCCGCTTCGAGACGGGCCAGGTTACGGGCCGCAACCATTCGGGAGCCGACTCTCGCATGTTCGCTCTCGGGCCAATCACCAGCGGCGTGTACTTCTTCACGACGGCGCTCGAGATCGTTCACCGCCAGGCGTCCCGGCGCGCCGAGGACCTCGCCTTCATGCTCGGAGTCGACTGGCTGGACCTGCCGGAAACCGAAGAGTGGGTGGACGCGCGGCAACGAGTGTCCGGCAGCCGGCCCGTCAAGCCCGAAGTGCCCAGTGAAGGGGCTCCGGACCTGCTCGAGCGGGTCGTCGCGGGCGATCAGTTCGATCTCATCGACTTCGAGCAACTGCACCTGCTCAACGATCAGATTTCCAGCGGCGAACTCCGCCGCCCGGACCCAGAGAAGGCCGGCTAGCCGGCGCGCCGCATTCAGCCACCGGCGAATGCGAGCACGAAGGCCTGTAGTTCGCGCAGCGCACGCCTGAAGCGCTCGTCAACCGACCTTGGTGAAGCGGTCTGCGTTCACCAGAAACGCGTTCCACGGCTGCGTCGGTTTGGTTCGTTCGGCGTCTTCGTATTGCCGTGCCAGCACCCAGAGCGTGTGCAGGGTGGCACCGTCGAGGCGGCCGGAGAAGGTGCTGATGGAGTGGAGATTGGCGTCGTCGTCGGTGAAGTTGACGGCGAAGGAAACCACTTCCGCATTGGCGACGCCGAGCACGGGATAGGACCGATCCTGTGCGGCCCGACCCTTGGCGGACTGAAAGGTGCCGCGAACCTCGCCCGCTGCATCGACGCTCTCGATGCGAAGGTGCGAACCATTCTGGTTCACCCATTCGCCGATCAGTTCCTGCATAACCGCCTCCCGCAGTGTCGCCAACATCCTAGCCCGGAGGCCAGCAGTTGCGAAGCAACTGCCGACGCGCCCGCCAGGGCGCGCTAGCAGGCGGGTGCGCGGCGCTGCCTGGCGTCTTTCTGGGGTAGAGTCGCGCTCGCCAAAACAACCGACGGACACTCATGAGCGAAGGACGCATCGCGCTGGTCACCGGCGTTGGCCCCGGCACCGGCAGCGCCATCGTGCGACGGTTTGCCGGCGACTATCAGGTAGCGATGCTCGCGCGCAATGCCGAGCGGCTGGCTGCGGTCGAACAAAACGTCCCGAACACCCGCGCCTATCCGTGCGATGTGTCAGACGCCGATGCGCTGGCCGCGACCGTCGAGCGCGTGCGCGAGGAACTGGGCCTGCCAGATGTCGTGGTCCACAACGCCGTCGGCGGTGCCTTTGGCGACTTCCTCAGCATCGACGCCGATGTGCTTGAACGCAATTTCGCCGTCAACGTCATGGCGTTGCTGCACCTAGGGAGGCTGGTCGCGCCCGGCATGGTCGAGCGTGGCAGCGGCGCGATCGTCTGCACCGGCAACACCGCCGCCTATCGTGGCAAGGATTTCTTCGCCGGTTTCGCACCCACCAAGGCGGCGCAGCGCATCCTTGCAGAATCCATGGCGCGCTCGCTGGGGCCGAAGGGCGTCCACGTTGGCTATGTGGCCATCGATGCGGTGATCGACCTCGAGTGGACGCGCCGCCGCAACCCCGACGCCCCCGACGACTATTACTGCAAGCCGGACGACATCGCCGCCGAAGTCTGGCACCTCGCCCACCAGCCGAAGAGCGCCTGGACCTTCGACGTGATGATCCGTCCCTTCGGCGAGACCTGGTAGGCGGCGCACCGAGGAGCACCGCAATGGCGGAAAGCGGTCCATTCCTTCGCATGGAGGAACAGGACCTCGCCGGCAAGCGAGTCCTCATCCGAGAGGACTTGAACGTGCCCGTGCGAGATGGCGCAATCGCCAGCGCCGCACGAATCGACGCCGCACTACCCACGTTGCGCCACTGCCTCGGTGCCGGCGCGGCCGTGATGGTCATGTCCCACCTGGGCCGGCCGAAGCCCGGCGCCATCGACCCAGCGCTTTCCCTAGCACCGGTGGCGACGGCCCTCTCGGAGGCCCTCGGACTCGCGGTGCGACTGATTTCCGATTGGCAGCACAGTGCCGAAGTGTCGCCGGGGCAACTGGCACTGCTCGAAAACGTGCGCTTCTGCGCCGGCGAGACGGAGAACGACGACGCCTTGGCGCAGCGTTATGCGGCACTCGCGGACATCTTCGTGATGGACGCCTTCGCCACGGCGCATCGGGCGCATGCTTCCACCCACGGCGTTGCACGGTTCGCGGCTGTGGCATGTGCCGGGCCCTTGCTGGGGGCGGAACTCGACGCGCTCGACCGCGCCCTAACCGCCCCGGCTCGACCGGTGGTGGCCATCGTCGGCGGCAGCAAGGTCTCCACCAAGCTCGCCGTGCTTGAGTCCCTGGCCGACGTCGCCGACACGCTGGTCGTCGGTGGCGGCATTGCCAACACCTTCCTGCTGGCCGCAGGCCGTGCGGTTGGCGCCTCACTGGCGGAACCGGAACTCGTGGAGGTTGCACGGCGAATTGCCGGCAAGGTGAACGTGCCATTGCCGGTGGACGTGATGACCGCCCCATCCCCAGATGCCTCCACAGCGAATTTGCGGCTGGCGGGCGAGGTGCCAGAGGGTGAGATGATCCTGGACATCGGCCCCGAGTCGGCCCGTCGAAGTCGAGAGGTCTTGCAGGATGCTGCCACCATCCTCTGGAACGGCCCGCTCGGCGTATTCGAGCGCGACCACTTCGGCGAAGGCACCCGGGTGGTGGCGGAGGCGGTGGCATCGTCGTCCGCCTTTTCGATCGCCGGCGGAGGGGATACGCTGGCAGCCGTGGAGAAATACGGAGTCGCCGAGGGCATTTCCTATCTTTCCACCGGCGGCGGAGCCTTTCTCGAATATGTCGAAGGCAAGCCGCTGCCCGGCGTCGAAGTGCTGAAACAACGGAGGTTCGGCTGATGTCCGAAGATTTCACCGCCGCCAGGGCTGCGGCGCAAGACGGCAATCTCGAGGCGCTCGCAGCCATCCTCAAGCGCGCGCCGGACGTCCTCGCCGAACGGGACGAGGACGGACAGACTCTCATCGCGCTCGCCTGCCGCGCGGCCACCGGCAATGTCGCCATTCCGCTGGACCCCGGCACGCCTGAACAGCATGCGGCCGTGGACCACATCCTAGAGGGCGGTGCCGACCCCAACGTTGCCGACAAGGATGGCTGGACGCCGCTGCACACGGCCGGAATGGCCGGCCACACAAGCCTCGCCCACCGACTGGTCCGTGCTGGCGCCTCCGTCGCCGCCGGAGCGCACGGCAAGTCTGGAGCCACGCCGCTTTCCTATGCGCTCTTCTATGCCAAGCCATACATGGCCGAAGCGCTTCAGCCCGTCGAGCCCGACAACCTCCGCGCCGCTGCCGCGCTCGGCCGCGGCCTCGGCCGGTTCTTCGACGGCGAGAACCTGACGGCGAGCGCTACCGACGGCCTCGACTTCTACGCGCCGACCTTCTTCCCCACTTGGCAGCGCACCCTCGCCAAGCAAGAAGTGCTCGACGAGGCGCTCTCGTGGGCGGCGCGCAACAACCAATGCGAGTCCATGGGCGAACTCGTCAAGCGGGGCGCAAACGTGAACGCCAACCCGTTCCGCGGCACGCCGCTCCTGTGGGCCTGCTACAGCGACAAAGTGGAAGCGGCTGAATGGCTCCTGGACCACGGCGCGGATCCAGATCTCCGCCACGACTGGGGCGGCGAAGGCCACGGTGTCAGCGCCGTCGCAATGCACCTAGCCGCACAACACAACGCCGTGAACTGCGTCAGGCTGCTGCTCGACCGCGGCGCCGACGCCACCATCGTCGACGGCGCCCACGACGGCACACCGCTCGGCTGGGCAGAGTTCGGCGGTGCCACCGAGGCGGTGGAGTTGCTCAAGGCGGCGGGGTAGCAGGTGGCGACTGAGCGGCAACGGAAGTTCGTTTGGCACGGTCTGCTGACGGCCTTGGCGCTGGCTGTGCTCATCGTCCTGTACCGCCAAGGGGCGTTCGACTCAGACC